>JAQVDG010000352.1 GCA_028698395.1 Weeksellaceae bacterium | reverse complement strand
TAATGGATGTAATGAAAATAAAGCAAGGCATGGAATTGATAAATTAATGAATGAGCGAATAATTGATAAAACCTTTTTCGGGTATTATTATTTATACAATTCCACGCCGTTTTAATGAATTGTTGATAAAATAACTTATAAATGACTGATAATAACATTGATATAACGTATATTTGAAGTAATGATATAAAATTTAAAAAATGAGTAAAAAAGCAGTAAAAGCCAAAAAAGAAGAGCGTATTGTGTTGAGTGTCAACAAATTAGCAATTGAAACACAAACAAGGGAAGCAGAAAAAACAGCAACCGGTATAAATAATACCATTGAAAAAGTTTGTAGCTATCTAAAAAGAGAATTAACACCGGATGAAGTGGAAAGCCTATTTAATGCGCCAAGGGCGTTTTTAACGACAGAGGTTATGAAAGGTGCGCAATTTCCTAAAGCTGATGTAAGTTTCAATTTAACATCACAAGGCGAGAAGCCCGAAGTGTTTCATTCATTATGCAGAATGTGCGAGATGCTTTTTTATAAAAGCGATTATGTAGCTTTGAAAAACGGCAAGGCAGTTGTATTGCACGATGTAATTAGAGAAGCCTACACAAGCTACATTCAAACTGACTTACAGCGTGAAACCTATGAGATAGCAGAGAAGTTAGTTCCATTGGTTACACGGCTTGCGGAATTGAAAATCGCAGGCGAAGCATACATAAACGATGCTTTGAAAGTTATCGCTGCTGATGGTTATAATGGCTATGAGATAGAAAAAGAATTTATTAACTCTATAAAAATGAGAAGATGAGCGAAAGACTACAAAGGCTAAAAGAGCTGCTAAGTAGGTTGCAGAAGCCAAATAAGATGTTTTTAGAGATATTAAAGACAGCGGACGGTTCGATGTATGAGATAAAGGCAGATACCATTGAACCAATCACAGAAGATGAATTAGAAGAATTCAAAGGACCAAAAATTATCATACCTTTTCCAACAGTTCAGGAGTATTTGGAGTTTACGAATAGTAGATTAAATTTAAATTAAAATGGCAGTAGGAAAGAAAGGATTTCAACCCGGGAACACATACAGCAAGGGCAGACCGAAAGGCAGTAAAAACAAAAGCAGCGAAAGCATACGAAAAGCATTTTTAAATTTTGTTTCTGATAATATTGATAGCTTACAAAGCTCATTCGATGCACTTGAACCAAAGGAGCGGTTTAAAGTTTTAGTAGATATTAGCAAGTTTATACTACCAACGCTAAAAAGTGTAGATTACAGTTCAACAGTTGAGAATTTGAGCGATGAAGATTTTGAAAGATTGTTGAGTGAAATTAAGCAGGAATACAAGTTAAACTAACATTGAAATAACTATTTTTTGTATATTTGTTTACTCATTAGCCAATAGGCAATAATTTTTGAATTAAGAAAGGCGTATTTATTGCGCCTTTTTTGCTATTTGTGTGCCTTATTTGTACCTTAAAAATCGTAAAGTATTGATAATCAATTAAAATTAGTTTCCGTTGTGAAAACATTTGGGTTACCTCTTGTCCATTAATCAGGAGGTTTTTTTTTATACAAATGTTTGGCTTCGCTGAATCTTCGATTTCACGAACACCTTAAAAAAAAATAAATAAGTTATTTTAATTCCTTGACTATCTCCAAATCTCCCCCAAACTTATCAAGAATTACCAACAAGCTTACAATATATAGTGCAGTTTCGCTAAATTTGTCGCACAATGAGAAATTATTTAGATGAACTGAATGAGCCTCAACGAGAGGCAGTAGAAATCACAGAAGGTCCTCTGATGGTCATTGCCGGCGCAGGTTCGGGTAAAACGCGTGTTTTGACTTATCGAATCGCTCATTTAATGGAAAAGGGCGTAGATGCTTTTCAGATTTTAGCCTTGACTTTTACTAATAAGGCAGCACGGGAAATGAGAGAACGAATTTCTAAAGTCGTAGGGAAAAGTGAAACTAAAAATCTTTGGATGGGTACTTTTCATTCTATTTTTGCTCGGATTTTACGAGTAGAAGCACCTCGTTTAGGCTATCCATCTGATTTTACCATTTATGATACTCAAGACTCACAAAGTGTGATGCGGAAAGTAATTGAAGAACTTCAATTAGACAAAGACCTTTATCCGGCTAAGCAAGTTCTTTATCGGATTTCACAATTCAAAAACAATTTAATTACCGTTCGGGCTTATCACAACACACCGGAATTAATAGAAGCCGATGCCATGGCTATGCGTCCCAAAATGGGCGATATTTATAAAGCGTATGTTGAAAAATGCTTTAAGTCCGGTGCTATGGATTTTGACGATTTGCTATTAAGGACTAATGAGGTTTTAACTCGTTTTCCGGAAGTTTTGGCGAAATATCAAAACCGATTCCGCTATATTTTGGTAGATGAGTACCAAGATACCAATCATTCGCAATATTTGATTGTAAAAGCTTTGGCTTCTCGTTATGAAAACTTGTGTGTAGTAGGCGACGATGCACAAAGTATTTATGCTTTCCGTGGAGCTAATATTCGGAATATTTTATCGTTTAAACAAGATTATCCCGATGCGCAAGTCATTGCATTAGAACAGAATTACCGTTCTACAAAAACCATTGTAGGAGCTGCTAATCAAGTCATTTCGCAAAATAAAGAACAATTAGAAAAAAACGTATGGACTGAGAATGAAGAAGGTCATAGAATTCCGGTTTATCGTGCTTTTTCGGATGCAGATGAAGCTCGGTATGTCGCTTCTCAAATTTGGGAATTACAAGTTAACGAACATTTAAAGCATAAAGATATTGCAGTACTTTATCGAACCAATGCACAATCACGAGCGATTGAAGAAGCTCTTCGTAAACGAAATTTACCGTATCGGGTATTTGGAGGAACTTCGTTCTATCAAAGAAAAGAAATCAAAGATTTAGTTGCTTATTTACGGATTTTGACCAATCCAAATGATGAAGAAGCATTGTTAAGAATCATCAATTATCCGGCACGCGGAATCGGACAAACTACATTGAATAAATTGACAATAGCTGCCAATCAATTTCAAAAAAGCTTATTTGAAATTTTAGAAAACAGTCTGTTTTATGCTCCACAAATTGGAATCAACGCAACAACTGCCAATAAATTGAATGATTTTTTCATTATGATTAAAAGCTTTCAAGTTATGTTGCAGACTCAGGATGTGTATGAAGTTTCCATGCAGGTGGCTAAAAACAGTGGTTTACTCAAAATTTTAAAAGAAGATGATACACCCGAAGGAATTTCCCGATTAGAGAATCTTCAGGAATTACTGAACAGTATTCAAGGCTATGTGGAAGAGCAAAAGCAATTG
>JAQVDG010000351.1 GCA_028698395.1 Weeksellaceae bacterium | reverse complement strand
ATTATTATCCGTTTGGTTTGAGGCATGAGGTTTATGTAACGGGCAGCAAACGACAACACGGTTTTGGCAATGACGGTGGCGGTGGTGACATAGATGATGTGGAACTGATCAATGTTTTGAGGACGGAGTACCAGTATAAGTACAACGGGAAAGAATGGCAGGATGAGCTGGGGCTGAACTTCTACGACTACGGTGCACGGAATTATGACCCTGCGATAGGACGGTGGAACAGCTACGACCCACTTGCCGAACAAGATAGAAGATGGTCTCCTTATAGGTATGCTTATGACAATCCATTAATTTTTATTGACCCTGATGGGATGTTTGAAGATTGGGTTGAAGATGATGTAGGAAATGTTTATTGGGATAGTGAAATAACGAATTCAGAGCAAGCAGAAGCACAAGGTTTGACTTATCTATCGGATGGAACGGATGGGTATACTTATACCTCCGTAAATAATACCCAAGTAACTTTGGGTGGCAATGGCAATTGGTCTGAATCATCCACAGGAGATGGAGGTGGACTTCTCAGTACAGTATGGAATAATCCTATAACAAGGTTAATTACTGGAGATAAAATTAGTGTGAATTTTGGAGTTTCAGCAGGTGGAGGAGTAGGAGCATCAATAAGTTGTGGGATAGATATAATTTTAAGAGGTCCTGATGCAGGGATTTATTTAGATCCAGGAAATACAGGTTCATTGGATGTGACGATTGGTGGTGGAGGTGATGCCTTTCTAACTTTTGGTAAATCAAATTTTACTGGTGATGTATCTCAAATGACTTTAGACTCCACAGTTGGCTCTTCATTGTATGGAGGAGGAGACATAGCCACACCAATTGGCGGAGTAAGAGGTTCAGTTTCTATTAGTGAAGCAGGAAATTTCACGAATTTTAATAACAGATGGGTTACGGTAAATGGAGGTGCTGCTTGGGGAGTTAAAGGGTCAGGACAAGGTGGGGTTGAGTGGTCAAATACAAGAGTAGGCGTTGGATTTGATGGAAAAGCTAGGGTTGCTAATGCATTGGAGAAAAAATGAACCGATTACCATTAAATAGAGCATCAATAGAAATGCTGATTTTCTTATTTCTTTTATACATAATTTGGGTTACCACAGCATATAATATTAGGAAGACCGATATATACCACAGTTCGTTATTAGGAAATATTGAAGATGTTCACACGGATTATAGAAATAGAGCGAAAGTGAAAATAAAATTTAAAAATACTGATAAACTGAACCAATTATCACTTATATTTAATATAAAAGTTTTTAAAGACAAGAGAGTTTTAGTAAAAGAAGATTCTATAAGTAAACGGATGTTTACTTTAGGATATGATGTTTATCGAAAAAATGATGGCGAATACAAATTTTTATATCATTTAGATTCTGATTGATGAATTTTAATTTATTGAATTTTCAAAGACTGGCATTTATTATTTCTGCTTTTTTATTATGGTGGAGTACTAAATCCTATATACGTAATAAAGATAGTTATCAGAATACTTTAATTGGTGTTATTGAGGAAACGAAACAAGTAAGTAGAGATGCTGTCTTGATTAAATTTAAGGGAACAGAGGAATTTAATGTCTTGTCCGAAATCAAAACAAAAGAAAAACTTTTAAAAGAAGATTCTATCTATAAACCACTTTTTTCAAACAAAATCTCCTTGTACAGAAAAGATGAAAACAACGATTACAAACTAATTAAAATCATTAACAGAAAATGAAAAATTATATTTTTTTTAGTATCCTGATTTTATTTACTTCTTGTAATATCAATACCGTTTATAACAATAGAGAATCTGACTTGCAAGATGCAGAGGAAGTTGCTAACGAACTTTTTAAAAACATTGAATCAGGTAATTATGAAAATGCAAGTGCAATGTTTGGTAGTAAATTCTTTGAATATAGTTCTGAAAAAGAATTGAGTAATCTATTTGATTCAATAAAGACTTTGGGAGTTGTGAAAAATCGTAAATTAATTGAATGGAAAACTGTTGTAGTAAAGGGACCGAAAGCTAAATCGGAGTATTTCTTAAGATATAATTCAGTATATTCTGAACACCAAGCCGATGAGACTTTGAGTATGGAAAAGGAGAATGATAAAATAAAAATTTATGGTTTTCAAGTTCACTCAACTAATTTTGAATAAAATATTTATCCTAAATTCTTCTCATTTACAAATCGGACTTACTCTTTAATCCCTCAATCTCTTTTTCCAATTTTTCAATATATTTTTGGAGGGAGTTCAGGAAGAGGTAATTAAAAATAAACTATCTTTACAATAACACAAGCATAAAAGTGAGAAAGAAAGTGACAAATGGTGTAAACATAAAAACAACAGATTATTTAGATGGGTTCCAGTACAATGAGCAGGTGTTGGAGTTCTTCCCTACCGCGGAGGGTTATGTGAAAGCCACGCCTACCGGCTTGGTGCCGCCCGGTACTCCCCCATCCGCTTATGCCTTTAATTATGTCTTTAACTATACTGACCACCTTGGGAATGTAAGGGTGAGCTACACCAAAGACCCGCAGACAAGGAATTTAAAGATTTTAGACGAATCACATTATTATCCTTTTGGTCTGAAACATCAGGAATATTCCACTTTTGGCTTTGTCAGCAACCCGATTCAGGGGGTGATCATTGCGCCGGTGGCATCCGGGATTTTTGGAAATCTGGTCGATACTGCAGCGTTCTTTTTTATTGCTTTTTACAAAACTTCGGATGCTTACCTTTCGGAAAATTTAGTGGAAATCGGAACGGTGGATTATATTTTCAAAATGCTGATCAGTGGTTTATTCTTTTTACCGTTGTATAAAGTAATTCTTGACAGAATCATTCAAAAAATGAAAATTGATTCAAAAACATAAATATCAAATTTGAAGTATGACTAATGTGGCTCGATTTGAAAAATTGAATTTGTTGCCGGCTCGTCATAATTATTTTAAATTTTAAATAGTTTTTTTTTCTTAGAATTAAATTTCTTGGAAAAAAATATAGGCTTCAAAACAAATCTACAAAAGTCCCTGATGATTTTGAAAAAGTTACCTTTAGAAAATGCTTTAAATCCATAATATATTTGGATGCAATAGTAAGTAAAACAAAGTGGAAATTATTTTCACATATTTGTATTATAGTACTACGCCAAATCCCAAGCTGGTAACAATTCCAAAGAAAGTACTGCAAAAAGCAAAAACATCAATCGCATTTCCCCATTTTCCATTGATTTTATCCTTCAAAATCGGATACAAACAACTTCTCAATGACAACGGCAGTTTGTACCGATAAGCGAAATAAGAAAGCGAAAGCCCAACCAAAGCAT
>JAQVDG010000350.1 GCA_028698395.1 Weeksellaceae bacterium | reverse complement strand
GGATACAAAGCAATCATTTTATTTTCATGAAATGAAATCCAATTGTTTGGAAAAATCGAATCTGGCGTATGGGGATTCAAAGTATCTTGTAAAACGATGACATTTACACCGTGTTCACGCAACTTGCCAACCATTCCTTTGAATTCTGCTAATGCTTTTTCTTGTATAAGGGATTCGTCATCCGTAGGTTTGGTTTGAAAATAATTATTTACTGCTGTTTGTTCATTGAATCCGAAAGCTACGGGTTCAATCATTAAAATTGTATTGGAATATTGTTTCATTTTCTATGATTTTTATATTATTTTTTGACTTATTCTGCCCGAATTAACGGCATAGTGGAACAACGTAACAAACCTCCCATCTTGGAAACGGCCCGATACGGAATTTCTTCTACCGTCATTCCCCAAACTTCTCTCATGTGGTTGTTTAGTCGTGTGAAATTTTGTTCGGAAACCACAATTTCAGGTGAAATAGAAAAAACATTGGGATTCATCCAATACATTTCTTCTTGGGTAACTTCAAACACATTGTCCCGCCCGAAAAGTGAAATTAAAATATCGTAGTGCATCGGGTTTTGAAATCCATCTTTGTAGATAATTGCTTTATTGTGTCCAACCGGCTGGAAAGTACAATCCAAATGTAGAATTCCGGTATAAGGATCAAAGTCGTTTTTTTTCAATTCCATATCAATTACCCATTTATTTGGAAATAAATCTTTGAAAAACTGAACGGCTTCAAAGTTAGTTCGAGCAGTTTTAAATTTATAATAATCCGCTTGTTTATAACATCCGACAAACATGAATTCGTTCCATAAAATTACATCACCTCCTTCAACATGAACATTTTTCGGAACTTTAATCACTTTTTCTTTGGCTATGGAATTAATGATTCGCTCATAGGCTTCTTGTTCATCGGCTCGGTCAGGAATAATGTTGGCTATCACGAATTTATCATCAATTGCCATTCCTACGTCGCGTGCAAAAACTTGGTTACAATTTTCTAACATCCAAGGACGGAATACCTGAACGCCGTGTTTTTTCAATACCTTTTCAAATTCACCCATTTCAAAAGCTACTTCTTTCTCAGTCGGGTAGTCGTTGTTTTTTACGCTTTCGTATGATTTTGAATCGTAGGTTTGTTCTAATGTCGGCTCAACTCCCATAGAATCAGGGATTCCCAAAACAACGACTTCTAATTTTGAAGTTTCGTTTTTAACATTTAATATCATAAAAGTTAATTTGTTAAAATCAAATAGAGACAGAATCAGCTCTGCCTCTATTGGTAAGTTTCGTATGTAAAAATACAATTATTTTTCGATTCCTAAAACTTTTAGTCCATTTACGGTAGCAATATTGGCTAATTGTTCTACATCATAAAAATGACAAGCTTCGAGCATTACACGCAATTCTGTCCACAAATCACCGTCTGAAAAAGGTTTGTAAATATCGTTAATATTATCGGTTCCAAAGGCGACATTAATTCCTGCCGGTACCATTTCGTCCACCGGAGTCATGGAATTATGACTTGGTGCCAAACGTTCTGTACGGTTGTGATCAATCCAAGCGGTTGGACAAGAAATCACGTGCATATTGGCTTCTTTTATCAAATCATACAGTTCCATTCTGTATTTTTTGGGATGAGCCGCTACTGAAATGGAGTGAACAGCTGTTACTTTTCCTTGCATTCCGTGTTCAATGGTTTTACGCGCCAATTGTTCGGTTTCTTTTTCTTCGTCTGTATTGAATTGATCCACGTGAACGTGAACTAATTTTCCTTTTTCTTTTGCTGTACTTAATAAAATGTCCAAATGCTCGTCTTCCCGTCCGAAGTCTTTAGCAGGAAGTCCACCGATGATATCGACAAAATCCACTGACATATCAAACCAATAACGGGCTTTTGGGTCAATTACTCCTTTTAAAACCTGATTGGCAAAACGGATTTCGATATCTTTTCCGTAATTGTCTTTTAATCGTTGAGCTGCTTTTATGCTTCGGTCTTCGATTACTTCGTCCACGTCAATAAATGTTCCTATGGCTTGTGCTCCTTGTTCCAGAAAGTGGTTCACGGCACGTTCCATTCGTGCATAAATGTCATCCACACTGGAATTTCTCTTCATATCATCCACCAAATGCCATTTTTCTTTCAAATACGAATTCGTAAAAGAAAAAGTTTCTTTGGTTAAGGAATACGCTCTGTCTAAATGTGCGTGTGTGTTTACCCAGCCTCCTTTTTCTTTAATTCGCCGGAGTACTGCTTCTTTGGGGTTCATATTGTTATGCATAGGAATACTTTTTTGCAAAACTATGAATTTAAAAAGAATTTTAGAAATCTGAAACACTGATTTAAACTATACCTTTTATAAATAATCTGAATGTAATGAAAGTTGGGTTTAAAGTCCATTTAAAATTCTTTTTTCTAAAAGTAGGTTCAATATGCTAAACTGTGTTAAATTTTAACACAAAAGTTCTACTTTCGCCTTGTTTTAACTCTTAAATAACTTATAAACATTTTTACAACGCAAATTTAAACAAGCTCTAAGTCTTTCTCAGTTTAAAATGATTTTTATATTTGTGCGGAGAAATCAAAAAGAATATGAATTCAAATATTTTGTGGACAGTAGTCGTGAATCTTTTGCCCGGAATCGTCATTGCGGTAACGGTTTATTTTTTAATCGAAAAATTCCTTAGGAATGAAACATTGCGTCGGGAAATTGAAGTTCGTAAAATTAATTCCTCTCATATCGGCCCTAACCGATTATCGGCCTATGAACGAATGGCATTATTTTTAGAAAGAATAAAACCTACTGCTTTGGTGCGCAGAGTTTCAGCTCAATCGACTTCAAAAAATTACGAAGTACTTTTAATCCAAACGATTCAAGGTGAATGGGAACACAATTTAAGCCAACAGATTTATGTAAATCCGGATACTTGGAAAATCATTTATTCCGCTAAAAACGCCACTCAGAATTTCATTCGGGAATGTGCAACGGAATTAGGCGAAGACGCTACTGCGCAACAATTACAAGAATACATCATTCAAAAATCCATCGCAGAAAACTCTCCGTCCAATGCTGCTTTATTAAAATTACAAGTGGACATTCAAGGAAACTTATAATCGCATAAAAAAGGATGCTATATTTCTCAAAGTTCATCGTTTTATGAATTTAATTTTTAAAAATTACGTTTAGTTAAATAATTTATCTTAATTTCACTCAAAATTTACTTCAATGAAAAAATATTTTATACTTTCTATTGCTGTTTTAGGTCTTACAGGGTGTAAAAACACCTTGCAAGAAAGTTGGAATTACTTTCCGGACACTGTTGAATTAAGTAG
>JAQVDG010000349.1 GCA_028698395.1 Weeksellaceae bacterium | reverse complement strand
CGTTATATGTAAAAGCTATTGATGGAGTTGAGTTTTTCAATGCAATCTCTACAACTCCTTCCGGGGTAACGTGTAGTGAATTCGATTCATCGATTTTTGCTTTGCTCGTTGCCCAATTCTGGCAGAATTTACAGCCGAGGTTGCACCCCGCTGTACCGAAACTTAAAATTTCACTCCCCGGCAGAAAGTGATTCAACGGCTTCTTTTCTACCGGGTCAATTGCAAAACCGGTTGGTCTGCCGTAACCGAGTGAGTATAACTTTCCGTCGATATTTTTTCGGATGTAACAGAAGCCATGCTGTCCTTCGCCTATTGTGCAGTAGCGGGGACAAAGAGTACAAAGTATTTTACCGTTATCGTCGGTTTGCCACCAGTCGGCAAGTTTTAATTCATTCACTCTTAATTATCCGTTTAATGAAAAATAATTTATTGCTGACAAAAAATATTGTTTGTCCGGCTGAAATACAACATTGAAAATAGTGGATAGAAGGGGTACAGTATACCATTTTATTCATATTTCCTAATATCAAAATATCTCAAGTATTTTTTTTCTCTTGCCTGCCTTTCGGGCCTGCCCTTTGGGTTTACCCTTTGGGCCTGCCACCCTGTGGTTTACGAACCTTTAATATATGTTAGGACACAGAACAATTGAGATGTTGTAATTCTTATTCTAATTTGACACTTACTTTTGAACCATCGATAATGATTCCATTCTTAACTAATAAAGCGATATAGAAATCTGACACGCACTTAAATGTATTTACAAATGCAAACAAAGCTTGTGCAACAATTGATCTTAGTTGCTCTGGACTATAATTTGGTTTATCGCCCAATCCGCCGAATTCCATTCTATGACCAGTGACTATTCCATTCTTAATGATTTCTGACCATCTTGTCTTTCGAAACCATTGCACACCTAAGCCAGAAACCAATGGCGGTTGGTTGTGGACCCAATTATTTCTATACGTAATAGTTTCTGTCCAAGCGGAATTCTTCACAAGTTCTGAGATTGAGATGGAGATTGCGAGTTTTGGTCGTTGTTTAATAAGGTATTTACCAACCGTTGATGATATACTGCTCAATTTCTTCTGATGTCGCAATAAACTCTTCTTGCCTATTGGTAGAAAAGCTATAATTGCATTTGCTAAATGCTCACTCGCTGAATACAATCGTAAGGCTACATCATCAGCATAGTAACGTATGAAATAATTTGCAGTTGTCTCATTTGTATATTCTGCTTCCTCTTTATACCAAACTTCATGGGCAAACGATTCACGCAAAGCGTATCTAGCTTCTCCGAGTGCAGACAATGAATCGTTGAGACAAACAGAAGCATGAGGGACCCGACTTAGATGACCAAATTTCATTGAAATAATTTCAGGATCTAAAACCTTGATTTTATTCCAAAGGGGTTTAAGATCTGGAACCTTTTTGATGATTTCATCAAGTCTAACTTTACTAATTTCGCGTCTACTCATTTTGATTTCACTTTAATCGTCATACAACTTGTATAATCAAATAAAATATTTCGTGTGTCTAACGGCATGTTAGTTAAAATACAACACTGCCGGATTAATTATTTTGGGAATCCATCCCTTGGAATAGATTTCCATTCTCGTTTTACTTTTAAAACGAATCACTTTTTCTAAAAACTTCCACTCGCCCATACTGACAAAATTATGAGCCACTTGTAAACTTACACTTCTTTCATCAAAGATTTTTACTCAATATAAACTCAAAAAATCACAAGGGTATTCTTTTTTCTCTTGTTTGCGAACCTTTAATATAGGTTATACCGTTTTTTCAACATTTTCAAAATACTTATCTATTTCCTTTTGTAGCTCAATTGTTTTTGAAAGTGAGGTTACAATTTTACAATAGGTTTTTATTTCATCTAAAGTAAGAGTTCTTTCTTTTCGGTCTTTTAACCATTTCTCGCAAACTTGATAACCGCCTATTTGGTATTTCCAGACTTCTTCTTTTACTCCGTCAAAATATTGTTCTTTGTTTATCCACACTTTCCCGTTGTCATGCTGAGTGGCAATGCCATCGAAGCGTGGTTTTTCTACTTTGTTGTTTCCTTCGCCTTGGAATTTGGTCCCGCCTTTGGCGGGATTATCCAAATCTTTTGACCTGCCTACCGGCGAGGCAGGTTTGAGCAAATGCAAATCTGAAAGTTGTTGCCCAAGTTTACCAAGTTGAATAAAAAGTTTATAATCTTTAGTGAATGGAACACGCGGGAAATCTATCTTTAAGAATTCGGCGTATTTTGTGCGGTAGGTGTTGCTGTAAAGAACGGCATAGATATAATAAAATATTTCTTCAGGTGTTACTTCTTTTTTAAAATTCTTTTTAAGTTCGGCAAATAGTTCCGGTTTTATATTTGGCTTTTTTTCACCAGTTTCGTGTTCGCTGAACAAATCTTTTTTATCTGTTTCGGGATAAAGATATAATGGGGCTTGTTGAATTATTCCCTTGCTACTAAAAAATGTTCTATTATCAACTATATGTTCACTTACTAATACTTGCGTGTAAGATTCCGATGTTGATACTTGACGCATAAAACAAAATGAAATGTTAGGCTCCAACATATGGCGCATTACTTCTTGTCTTCCCCAATCAACCATTTTTTCAGAATAATAAATACTTCTAACATCAAAAGGACGGTATAGAATTTTAGCAAAATTATTATCCCAATTTTCGTCTTTTGCTAATGCTTTTCTTGTTTCTTTGAACTTCCATCCTCTTGTATCTTTAAGTTTGTATCTATTTTTTAAAGAAGAATTATCAATTAATAAACTTCTAAATTCTTCGATTCGTCGCTTTAAAACCAATTCATCAAAATCAATTACAAACTTATCTCTGGCGGTTACAATACCAGTAACATTTATTGGGAATATTTCTTGAATTGATGTAAAGCTTTGATAATCTTTTATATGATCTTCATTTCTTGGTATCAAAAAGTAGAATGGTGTTTGGGGCTCAAGATAATTCCACTTAACATTTTTAATGTTGTGTTTATTCAGCCAATCATATTTTGTTTCTCTTAAACCATAAACCTCGTGATGTACAATTGCTTTTGATTTGGCTTTCTTATGCTTAATAAAAAATGCCACGGCAACACCTTGCTGAATATCAAAAACATTTTCGTCTTTGCTGCCATCGTAGGCTTTTTCTTTCTTTAAACTGTTTCCGTGCAAATCGAGAATATATATTTCATCAAAGCTGTTCATCAAAGATTGGCGCATTCCTCTGAAAGTAGGGTTATCGAGATAGCTGTGGTTTGTAATAAAGCCAAGAACACCTTCGCCGGCTTGGTCAATTTTCCACTGTGAAAAT
>JAQVDG010000348.1 GCA_028698395.1 Weeksellaceae bacterium | reverse complement strand
GACGTTGTTGTTAAAGATGTTTGCGGTCTTACCGGCCTGGCAATAATAGAAGATATATGCAAAGGGAACCTTGACCCGGAATCATTGTCAAACCACCGGCATTACAATTGCCGTAAATCAAAGCAGGAAATAGCAAAAGCCCTTCATGGCAATAACAGGGAAGACTTTTTGTTCGGGTTAAAACAGGAATACCAGGCATACCGGTTCTTCCAAAAACAAATTGATGCCTGTGATAAACAAATCGACAAATTTATAAAAGAAGAATTGCGAAAGTCACCGGAAAAGAACAAACTAAAAACCACCGACAAACCACACAAAAGACAAAACAAGAATGCCATATCCATTAAAAACTTTAACCAGGTGGCATACCAATATTTTGGAGGCGTTGATTTGATGGCTATCGAAGGGTTAAGCCATGTAACAGTACTTTCCATAATGAGTGAAATCGGGCCAGATGGATTTATAAAGTTCGATACCTCGAAACAATTTGTTTCGTGGGCAAGATTGGCGCCCAATAATAAAATTTCCGGCGGTAAAGTACTTAGCAGCAAAATCCCAAAAGGAAGCAATCGCCTGAAAATAGCGCCGAGGCAAGCAGCCAATGCAATCGGGAACCTAAAGAATACCCATCTTTCCGACTTTTTTAAAAGGGTCGCATTAAGCAAAGGAAGGCAAGCTGCAGTAAGCGCCACAGCAAGAAAACTTGGGGTAATAATTTGGACAATGGTAACAAAACAAGTTCCTTATGACCCTCCGGAACAATACCTGTTCCTCGACCAGAAAAGAAAGATGGGAATAGCAAAAAGAATTAAAAAACAAATGGCTAAATTTGACATAAAACCGGAAGAAATTGGAATTGGTAACTCACTGAGCCCTAACTACAATTTTTAACGTTAGTCAGAAGTTTGAGAAGAACAAACAAAGTGTTTTCCTAATTCACTTGTTTCCTAATTAAGAAACTTTTACCTTTGCATTAAACTATTTGAATGGAAGAAAAATTCAATATCGATTTTTTGGATGAGGCAATTGATTTCATGAATTCCCTGGAGTCAAAAGTTCGAAGAAAAATTTATTATAACTTGAAAAAATCGCAGTTAATTAATGATCCGGAATTATTTAAAAAATTAAATGAAAACAGACAAAATAAAAAGAAAAAGCCTGGATGAAATGATTGATGAACATATTGGAATTAAAGGCACAATAGAAAGAGATATTTTTGAAGAGGAATTACGGCTTGATGTTTTAGGGCAGACAATTAGGAAAATAAGAGAAGAAAAAAAATTAACTCAAGAACAACTCGGAAAATTAGTTGGAGTAAAAAAGGCTCAAATTTCAAAAATTGAAAATCATTTGACAGATGCACGATTTGAAACAATTTTAAAGGTTTTTAGGGCTTTGGATGCAAAAATACATTTCAATGTAGAATTATTTAATAATGCTGTTTAACTGAAAGAAAAAATGAAAGCCGAACGCATAACATTGTGCAAATTTCAGGATGGCGTCCGATGGTGCGCGGTCGGCGGATTCACGCCTGATTTCCCTTATTCTTCTGATAAGAAATCGCACGAAACCCGCCCCAGAAACTTGCACTTGCCCGTTAACAACAATAATAAAAACCAAAATGAAACAAGTCTTAACATTCATGTTTTTAATATTCTTCTTTTCATGTACTCATGGACAAAATGGCCGAATAGATGAATTTGAGAATTCTCTTGGGGAAATAGAAACCAAATATTTAAACGAATTGGTAAATGACTTTGACTTGTTTTTAAACAAAAAATACAAAGACGAAGAATTCAAATTCAAAAAATATTTGAAGGAAATTTCTGAATCAAATCAGCCAGACATTTGGAAAATTGGCAAAAACAAACTCGAAGAAATTAAAAAGACCAATTTATTTGCCAAATATGACTCAATTTATCCTGACTCAGTATGGTATGACAATAATGTCTTTAATGTCTCTTATTCTGATTCTGACTTAGGAATTACAAATTCAATAGCATTAAAAAACAAAGAAAATAAGGAATCAAACATCGATTCAATAATTAATTCTCTTAAATCTAAACCAAGGCTTAAAGAGATTGAACCAAGCTATTTTCAAATTGCACTTGAGTCAATAGTGACAAAAGACTCATTAATACAAAAATATCTGGACGCAAGAAAAACGGCAGGTACAATTTCAATTCGACTCATTACTGGTGGACTTTTGCATGATTTACAACCTGAGAATGAATATTTTGCAAAGAGAATTATAATAATGCAAATGAATGACTAACAAAATTACAGTTGTTAACAAAGTACATATTTCAGAGCGGGGTTGGTGGGTTTTAGAGCCACGTATTCTCGCAACATCGTTCTGTCCTGCCGGACAGAAACGAAGCTCCGAAATCCGCCCTGACAACATGGTTTGCCGGGAAGCAATGAATCGGCAAATAAAGTTCATTGTATGCTGTAATTGAGATGGTGGAAGTTGCAAACTAGCAACTGGGCACCGGTGTCGCCTTACAGGAGGGGGCATCAAATCACCTAAAGGTGCTGTATTTAAGAGGTATGGTGCTGAGCGTTTAGGAAAAGGCTTTACCACGAGTAAGGTCAGGTGTGGATAAAGGAGTTGAACGCAAGTGAACCGCTGATGAGGCGTTGAGAAGGGGCAACATTCTGTCAAAAGCTGTAAAGCATATTATACAGTGATAAGCACAGCAGGCACCTGTCTACTGGCTGTGCGGCATGACCTTTATCCGGGCTTGGTTACGGAACTCGGGAATCCCGACAAAATGTCGGGAGGCAGACTAACTCGCAGTAGTGATGAATTTCCTGTAATGGGAATGGAGCAAAGGGGTTAGCTAATATTTGTTTCGTTTTGCCAACTTTTCGGAGGATGAGCTTATCTTTGAAACAGGTGTTATAAGAGCCGTATGACGTGAGACTGTCAAACACGGTTCTGTAAGAGGCTTAGGGTGAAACTCCCTTTGCCTACTCGACCACCAAACCATGGTGGTTAATGGTGAAATGCCGAATACTAACTTTGATTTTCAGTTCAGATTGAAATTTTGTAGATTTGTAATAGTTAAAAATCAACAAGATTGGGTAATGCCAAAGATATTTGAATATTTAGGGATTCTAATTTTCTTCTACTCGAATTAATACGAACCAATTTATGTTCATGCAAAAAAAGGAGAATATGAAAGCAAGGCGGAATTCTATATTATTAATTTCTATTTTTATGAAAAAATCAGTTAGAAAAATTATCATCATTGCAGGAATCTTTATTGTCCTTGTTTCCTGTAAAGCAAACTCCGGGCGATCTAAGTTCTTCCCTTCAGCAGATAGGATAACCCTGC
>JAQVDG010000347.1 GCA_028698395.1 Weeksellaceae bacterium | reverse complement strand
CTTCCGGAACGGTTTTTAGATATTGTGCAATGTCCTGAGTTACTGCAGCTGTTCTTTCTAAGGTTGCTCCTTCGGGCATATCAATCACAACCTGAATTTCATTTTTATTATCAAACGGCAACATTTTAACCGCCACCCATTTGGTGAAAAATGCCATTATGGAAATTAGTAATAAAACAGAAGTTACACCCAAAATTGTCCATCTTTTAGATTTACTGTTCAATAAGGGTACTTGTAGTTTTTTATAGATTTTATAAATCGCTGTGGTTTCAAGTCCTTTTGATTCTTTTTCTTGTTGTTTGTCTTTTTCAATTAATAAATGATAACCTAAATAAGGCGTTACAGTCAGAGCGATAAATAATGAAAGTAGCATCGCAATCGAAGCACCAATCGGCATCGGACTCATGTAAGGTCCCATCATTCCGGAAACAAATGCCATCGGCAGAATTGCTGCAATCACAGTGAAAGTCGCTAAAATTGTAGGATTTCCAACTTCATTAATCGCATAAATTGCTGCTTGTCGGAACGGTAATTTTTTCATTTTGAAATGCCGGTGCATATTTTCGGCAATAATAATACTGTCATCCACCACAATTCCGACTACAAAAACCAAAGCAAATAAAGTAATTCGGTTCAGTGTGTAGCCTAAAATGTAATAACTGAAAAGCGTTAAAGCAAAAGTTAACGGTACTGAAAAGAACACAACCAATCCACCGCGCCAACCCATTGCCAACATCACTAATAGGGTTACCGCAATAATGGCGATTCCTAAGTGCAACAACAGTTCTGAAACTTTGTGGGAAGCTGTTTCACCATAATTTCGTGTGGTTTCTACTTTTACATTAGTTGGAATTAAATCGGTTTTTAACTCATCGACTTTATTTAGAATTTGTCCGGCAATTTTCATTGCATCTGCACCTTTAACTTTGGCAATTGCCAATGTTACAGCAGGATATTCCGAATTAAAAGTTTTGTTTTCATCTACCGCATTTCCATAACCGAAATACACATAATTTTTAGGCGAAGAAGCACCATCCTCTACTTTTGCAACCTGTTTCAGATAAACCGGCATATTTTGAGAAGTACCGATAACCAAATTCTCTACATCTTCTGCCGTACTTAAAAATTGTCCGGTAGTAAGTAAAAATTCAGTATCGCCTTTATCAAAACTTCCGGATTGTGAACTGTTATTACTTGCTTGAATCATTTGCATGATACCCAATGCATCCACATTGGACTCTGCCATTTTTTCTTTGTCTAAAATAACTTTTAATTGTCGTGGTCGTCCACCAATAACATTGATGGCTGAAACATCTTTGATTTTTTTGATTTCGGATGAAACTTCTTCTCCAATTTGTCGTAATTGAAAATCATCATAATCTTCACTCCAAAGCGTAAGTGCCATCATCGGCACATCGTCGATGGAACGGGTTTTTACGACTGGTGGATAAACTCCCGGTGGGAATAAATCCGGATGTTTCATTAGCTCGTCATATAATTTTACATACGAGCGTTCGGTATCTTCACCTACAAAAAATTGAACAATAATCATTGCCTGACCATTCATCGCCATGGAATGAAGATGCTCCACACCTTTAATATTTGACAATATTTTTTCAAGTGGCTTTACAACTCGACTTTCTACTTCTGCCGGACTGGCTCCGGGATAACCAACCATAACATCTGCCATTGGAATGACGATTTGGGGTTCCTCTTCTCGTGGGATTAAAGTGGAACTGTACACTCCAATAATCATCAGTCCCAACATTAATAATATGGTGAGCTTTGAATTGATAAACAATTCGGCTATTTTTCCTGCAATTCCTTTTTCCATCTTAGTTTTATTGAATAGTTAACAACTTCAATTTTTTTATTTTACATTCAGTTTTGCACCGTTGTATAACTTACTTTCTGCGGATTTAATATAAGTTTCACCAGCATTAAGACCGGATAAAACTTCAACTTCATCAGCGGTTTCTTTGCCTAATTTCAACCATCTCAAAACAGCAGTATTTTGTGAACTCACCGTATAAATTCCGGTTAGTTGTCCTTTTTTTACTAAAGCAGATTTCGGCACCATAATACCGTTCAACTCAGATGAATTTTCAGCAGAAACTTCAAGTGGGAAACTTGCATTCACAAACATTCCGGGCAATAATCCTTCGGAATAATCAATATTGATTTTTACTAAATATTGACCACCTGTATTTGCAGAAGAATGACTGATTTCAGCTACTTTTCCATTAATTTCTTTTCCGGATGATTTGATTAATACTTGTGCGTCCATTCCGGTTTTGATTTGGGAAATCAGAGTTTCAGAGACCATGACTTGTGCTTGTAAAACCGAAGGTGATTCGATAGTCAGTAAAGGCATTCCGGGATTTGCCATATCACCTTGCTCAGCAAATTTGGCAGTTATTACACCCGAAACAGGCGCGGTAACATGAGTATATTGGTAATGTGCATTGACTTCATTTTTCATTTGTTTTGCTGCTTGTAAGTTTGCGGCAGCCATGTCATAACGCGCTTTCATATCGTCCAATTCTTTTTGGGAAGCACTTTGTGAATTGAATAGATTCTCAAATCTCTCATAGTCCTTTTTAGCTATATCAAAAGCAGCTTGTGCTTGTGAAATTTGTGCATCGGCTTGGCCTCCTTTTGCCTGAATATCGGTATTACTGATTGAAACCAATAATTGTCCGGCTTTTACGCTTTGTCCAACCTGAATCGGTAGGGAAGTGATGTAACCCATCATACGCGTTGAAACATTGACTGAGTTTTTGGAAACTAATTTTCCACTAACTGAGGCAAAATTTCCGGTTGTATTTTCGGTGGTATTACTTAAAGTTACATTTACCGTTTCTCCGTTGAATTCTACGGGTTTAATTTCGTCGGATGAACAGTGGGTAAATAGAGTTAATCCAAATAGAACAGTTGTAAGGGATACTATTTTTTTCATTTTCATTGTTTTTTATTTTTTCAAAAATTCATAAGTTGCTATAGCTATATTGTATTCATAAATTGCTTGATAATATTCCAATTCTTTTTGGGCAGTTAAAGTTTCTGCGGTGAGCAAATCAGCTGATTTTTCCAGACCTTGATCGTATCTGTTTTTTCTGATGCGATAAGCTTCTTGGCTTTGAAGCCATGCAGATTCAGCTAATTCGACTTTAGTTGCTGCATTTTGAATCTGACGATAAACAGCTTTCAATTCTAATTCGCTTTGTTGTGTATAGTGCTCGATTTCGGATTTGGCACGGTTATAATCTGCTTGATACGCGGCTTGTTCACTTTTGGACTTTAAACCGTCAAAGAAATTCCAAGATAATTGTAAACCAACTA
>JAQVDG010000346.1 GCA_028698395.1 Weeksellaceae bacterium | reverse complement strand
TGGATTTATTGATGTGGGGAGAATGTTTACACAATAATCACCACAAATTTGGAGGAAGACCTAATTTCAGAGTAAAATGGTACGAGTTTGATCCATTATATCCCATTATATGGTGTATGGATAAATTGCGAATTGTCCGTTTTAGAAATATCCCGGCAACACAATATATGTAATTTCAAAAACTTATTTTTGGATAAGTAAATCCAATCAAAATTTTCCTAATTTTAAAATAAGAATTCTAAATTTATACGATAAAATTTAAAAATATGACAGATACAATCAAAGATACACTCATCATTGGTTCAGGACCGGCGGGTTATACCGCTGCCATTTACGCAGCTCGTGCAAATATGAATCCGGTGATGATTACCGGAATGCAACCCGGCGGACAATTAACGACTACAACCGATGTTGAAAATTTTCCGGGTTATCCTGACGGAGTCATGGGACCGGAAATGATGGAACAATTTCAAAAGCAAGCCGAACGTTTCGGAACAGAAATTCATATTGATTATGTGACAGAAGTCCAATTTGGAAAAAATATTGGTGATTTACATACTGTGAAAACGGGTATGGGAAAAGAATTTCAAGCAAAATCAATCATTATTTCTACCGGTGCTACTGCAAAATATTTAGGATTAGAAGATGAAAATAAATACATGGGAAGCGGAGTTTCAGCTTGTGCAACCTGTGATGGATTTTTCTACAAAGGAAAACCGGTGGTAGTAGTAGGAGGAGGGGATACAGCAGCAGAAGAAGCGACTTATCTCGCTAAATTATGCTCTCAAGTTTATATGCTGATTCGAAGAGATGAATTACGGGCTTCCAAAGTCATGCAAGAACGTGTTTTTGCAACGCCTAATATCAAAGTATTATTTCACCATGAATTAACCGGAATCAGTGGTGATTTGGTTGTTCAAAAAGCTCATTTAATTAATAATCAAACTCAGGAAAAATCAGAATTAGAAGTAGATGGAGTTTTCATAGCAATTGGACATAAACCTAATACAGAATTATTTGAAGGAATTTTGGATATGGATGAAACAGGTTATCTGATTACAAAGGGAAAAACAAGTAAAACCAATATTCCGGGTGTGTTTGCAGCAGGAGATGTTCAGGACAATGTTTACCGACAAGCTGTAACTGCTGGAGGCTCGGGATGTATGGCTGCTTTAGATGCAGAACGTTATGTAGCAGAATTTTTTTAATCGCCTAAACAAACGAAAAAAACACAAAAAAAACAGTGCCGATTCTCATCAGCACTGTTTTTTTATTCGTTTTAATTCTGTAGGGTTGAAAACCTTAATCGAATTAAAATATTATGCGTTTTCTTCAGAAGTTTCTTCAGCTGTATTTTGTTCAGCTTTTGGAGCTTCTTTTTTAGTATTTGCAAATAAAGGATTGTCATAATTGAATCCGGAGTCATCACTTTTATTAGCGGCAGCGGCTCTTTCAGCATCCATTTTAGCTACTTCAGCTTTTGCTTTTGCTGCTGCTTCTGCTCTTTGGATAGATTCTTTATCCGGAATTACTTCAAATTCAAATTCTACTTCAATCGTTCTGTGGAAACGAATTTTAGCAGAACTTTTTCCTAAACGTTTGATTGTATTTCCAGGAACTCTGATGTGTTTTTTCTCAATTTCAACACCTGCGTTATTCAATGCTTCAGCTAAATCACCATTGTTAACAGAACCAAATAATTTTGAGCCAGAACCTACTTTTGCTTCAATTTTAATCTCCAAACCATTTAATTTCTCAGAACGTTCAGTTGCTTCTGCGATTAATCTGTCTTCTTCTGCTTTTCTTGCAGCTAAAGCGGCATTCAAAGTTTCTCTTTCTTTTGCTGTAGCAATTACTGCTTTTCCTTGAGGAATCAGAAAATTACGAGCATATCCCGGTTTTACTGAAACAATTTCAAATTCAAAACCTAAATTTTCTACGTCTTGCTTTAATATAATATCCATTTTTCTCTTCTTTAAATTAGGTTTTTACTTATTTTAACAAATCCCCCATAAAAGGCATCAAAGCTAAGTGACGAGCACGTTTGATGGCGGTTGAAACTTTACGTTGGTATTTCAAAGAAGTTCCGGTATAACGACGAGGTAAAATTTTACCTTGTTCATTTACAAATTGTAATAAGAAATTCGGGTCTTTATAATCCACGTATTTAATTCCGTATTTTCTAAAACGACAGAATTTTTTGGATGTTTGAGTTTGAATATCTAATTGGGATAAATAGCGAATTTCGCTTTCTCCTCCTGCTGCTGCTTTTTTTGCTAATTCATCAATTGCCATAATCGGGATTTTAAGCGTTAGATTTTTCTGATTTTAATTTTGTTCTACGTTTTTCTGCCCATTCAATTCCGTGTTTGTCTAACTTAACGGTTAAATAGCGAATGATGCGCTCATCACGTTTGTACATCAATTCCAAAGCTGAAACTAATTCATGATCTTCGGTTTTGAATTCGATTAAATGGTAAAAACCATTTCGTTTGTTTTGAATTGAGTAAGCTAATTTTTTTAAGCCCCAATTCTCCTGTGCTACGATTTCCGCATTTTTTTCTTTAAGGAAATCATTTACTTTTTTAACTGCTTCCTCCACCTGAGTATCAGATAGAACGGGAGTTAAAATGAAAACAGTTTCATAATGTGTCATTACTATAATAATTTTTATTTTGGGTTGCAAATGTAAAACTATTTTTAATTCTTACCAAATGAATGTTTTATGCTTTTTCTCACAAAATGAAACCGAAAAATACATTTAAGAAAATCAGCAAAATTAAAATTGAAATAATTTTATCATTTTTAAGCATAATAGACTGGAAATTATATAAATACAAATTATCTTTTTCTAAATTTCGTCGGTTTCGGTTTTAATTTATTATCCGAATTTTCTTTAAACCGACGTTGTGGTCTGGGTTGTTTAGGCTTGGGAGGCGTAAGTTCAAAATTTCTCATCGGATACGGATTATTTTCTGCTTCCGGAATTTTCAAACCAATTGTCTTTTGAATATCTTTTATGTATTCTTTTTCGTCTATATCACAAAGTGTTATGGCAATTCCTTCGGCTCCGGCACGTCCGCCACGACCAATTCGATGTACATAAGTTTCAGGTATGTTGGGAACTTCAAAATTAATCACGTATTTAAGTAAATCAATATCAATTCCTCTTGCAGCAATATCGGTTGCAACCAGGACTTGTATTTTTTTATTTTTGAAATTATTCAGTGCATTTTTTCGAGCATTTTTTGATTTATTGTCGTGAATTGCTGCTCCTGATATATTTATTTTTGCCAATGCTTTAACTAGGTTATCTGCACCGTATTTTGTTCGTGTAAAAACCAA
>JAQVDG010000345.1 GCA_028698395.1 Weeksellaceae bacterium | reverse complement strand
CGACTTTGTATGATTTGTTAGCACATCGGGCGATTGAGTTTTTCCAAACTGAAAATAATTATTATTACGGTTCAAATTACAATGAAAAATCAGAGCAAGAAAAAGAAGAAAAAATCCAACAAATACTCAATGAATTAATTAGTTTTCATCAACAAAAAAACAATCAGGATGCTTGGGCTTACAATGAATTGGAATTATTGAAAGCTAAAAGGAAAGAAATTTCGGACGAAGAATTTGAAACAAAATTGATGGAATTAAATCAAAAATTTCCCGATAATGCTTATTCGCCTTATTTGCTGATGGAATTATCGGATTTTTATCGGAATCAACTCAATAAAATCGATAGAAAGGATTTTGAAAAACGTAAAATTTTGACTGAAAAATCAATTGAATACAGTGATTTGATTCTACAAAAATTCCCTAAATCTCTTCTTGTACCAAATGCTGAACAGTCCAAAAAAAGCTTTCTCGCACCTGATTTCAACATTCAAATCGAAAATTATGTTTCGCCCGATTTGAATATTCCCATAGTCGTTTCACATAAAAATCTGGATAAATTGTATTTTAAAATAGTGAAATACGACGAAGATTCTAAAGCTTTAATTGAATTTAGAAATGTTTCCGATAAGAATAAACAACAAAAACTCAATGAATTATTTCAAATATTTCCATTGGAAAATGAATTTCAGTTGAATTTAAAATCATTTGATGACTATCAGCAACATTCCACCATCGCTAAATTAGAACCTTTAAAATCCGGTCAATATTTGATTTTGGTTTCTAATAATGCCAATTTTCAGATTGATTCCGAAAATTTCCAATTGGGATATTATACTTTAAATGTTACGCCTTATTCCATTGTTTTTCGGGATAATGAAATTTTAGTAAGTGAGCGGGAAAGTGGAAAATTCGTTCCGGGAATCAATGTTGAAGTATATGAAAACAAAAACAATAAAGTAAATAAAATTAAAACACTAACAACCAATGAATTAGGCTTGTCGAAAATTAATCTTACTACAGATTATTATCGATATTTGACTTTTAAAATAGAAAATGAAGAATTTTATTATCAAAATTATTATTATCAAAATAATCGAACTGAAGATGACGAAATTGAAACACATATCAAATTTTTTACCGACCGGGCCATTTATCGTCCAGGACAAATCGTTTATTTTAAAGCAATTCTTTATCAGGAAGGAAAAAATCATAAAAGAAAAATAATTTCAAATGAAAAAGTGGAAATAACATTATACGATACGAATGATAATGAAATTTCGACACTTAAATTAAAAACCAATGATTTTGGTTCTATTTCAGGAGAATTTATTTTGCCAATTTCCGGATTAACAGGAGAATTTTATTTGGAGGCTGATAGTGAGACTGATATTATTGATTCAGAAGACTATTATTTTAGTGTGGA
Organism: Weeksellaceae bacterium; assembly: GCA_028698395.1. Next base: position 1,937 of record JAQVDG010000345.1, on the reverse strand, counting down.
AGAATACAAACGTCCGCGTTTTGAGGTGGAATTTGAAAAAGTAACTGATACTTTTAAATTAGAAGAAGAAATCACTGCCAAAGGAAAAGCTGTGGCTTATTCAGGAGCAAACATTGACAACGCCAAAGTAACTTATCGAGTTTACAGACAAGCAATTTTTCCTTATTTACCGTGGTGGAAACGCAGTTATTTTCCACAAAATGAACCGGCAGAAGAAATTGCACATGGTGAAACCATCACCAATTCAGAAGGAAAGTTTGAAATAAAATTTGAGGCATCTTCCCCTTTGGAGAGGGCGGGAAAAACTCGTACTTATACTTATCGAATTACTGCTGACATTACCGACATCAACGGCGAAACCCGTTCGTCCGAACAATCCATTACAGTTGGTGATTTACGCTATATGCTGAATTTTTCGATTCCGGAGCAATTGGAAATTTCAACTCTTGATTCAATTTTGATTGTAACAAATAACTTAAACGGACAGTTTGTTCCGGCAAAAGGAGAAATTTCCTTGACCAAAATTAATCCACCGGAAAGAATTTTACGGAATTCTCCGTTTTCACAGACGGATTATGAGTTGTACTCAAAGAATGAATTCATTACATATTTTCCAAATGAAGTTTATGGTGATGAAAATAAAAAAGAAAATTGGAAGGAAGAAATACCGGTTTTGAGCCAAAGTTTTGATACTGAAAAATCAAATTCGGTTAAAATCAATCCGAAAGATTGGAAAGAAGGAACCTATATTTTGCGTGGATTTATTGTGGATGGAAAAGATACAATTCCGAGCGAACGACTGGTTTATTTATATCGGAATGAAAAGAAAAATCCGGTAGATAATGAATTATTCTCGATAACTTTAAACAAAATGTACTATCAGCCGGGTGAAACTGCAGTTGTAAATTTGGTTTCGGCTACAAAAGATTCAGAAGTTTTGGTGCAATTAGAAGCTGACGGAAAAATTGTGAAAAGTGAGAAAATTAAGCTCAATAATAATGTGAAAAATTTCTCTTTTCCGATTGATGAAAAATATAGAGGAAATGTATTTGTGCATTATTATTTCGGAAAATTCAATACAGCAAAAACAGGAACTTTAGTCGTGAGAGTTCCTTACGAAGACAAATCATTGAAAATAACTGTCGGAACGCTTCGTGATAAATTACAACCCGGACAAAACGAAATATGGGAACTGACTGTAAGCGGTGAAGGAAAAGATAAGTTTTTAGCCGAAATGTTGGCGACAATGTACGATGCCTCGCTTGATCAATTTGCATCGAATTCTATCAATTTCCCGATGGGGATGACAGATAATTATTCTGTTTTGACTTGGACTATTTATCAAAGTTTTAGAACTAATTCATTTCAAAATCTTATTCAGAATTCCGATAAATATTATTACTCAAGCAATTATTTAACTTTTAATCGCTTCAATTGGTTTGGATTCGGTTGGAATCAATATGCACAAAGACAATATATGAAGATGATGGCTGCACCAACAGCGGTTCCTTTAGACTATGAAATTTCTGAGGTTACTATTTCTGGCGGATACGATAAAAAGGAAACAATGGGAGCTCAAACAGAACTTGCTGAAGATATTTATGAAAATAGAGCAACAAGTTCCTATTTTGCTTTGGAAGGTCACGCACCCGGAATTTCAATTGAAAGTGGAAATGAAAAACCTGAAATACCAAACCTCGATAATATTGTTGTGCGTCGTGCTTTACAAGAAACCGCTTTCTTTTATCCAAATTTGAAGATAGACAAAGAAGGCAATGTGAAAATTCAGTTCACTACACCGGAGAGTTTAACTTCTTGGAAATTTATGGCGATGGCACATACACCGGATTTACGAACGGGTTATTTTGAAACTACTGTCAGAACTCAAAAAGATTTGATGGTTGTTCCGAATCCGCCGAGGTTTTTACGGGAAGGTG
>JAQVDG010000344.1 GCA_028698395.1 Weeksellaceae bacterium | reverse complement strand
AGAATCAATTGAACAAACTCAACAAAAAGATAGCCTTGTTGTTCAAACTGATGAACAACAAGAAGAATCAATTGATAGTACAATTGTAACTGTAAAATCAGAAGATTATAAACTCGAAAACGATAAATTTTCTGTTTTGTTTTCAGGAAAAGGAGGTCATATTTCAGAATTATTGTTGAAAGAATATACGGCTTTCTCTGATAAATCTGAAGATCACAAAAAACCACTTTATCTTGTTGCGCAAGGAAATAATATTTTCGATCTTCTTTTTAAAGACAAAGAAGGTCGGACTATTCATACTGCTGATTTATCTTTTTCACCATCTGTAAAAGAAACCGGTAACAAAACCATTGTAACCATGACTTCACCACTGAAGTCAGGAAAACTAGAATATATCTACACAATTGGTGAAAATTATTCCATTGGTTTTGAAATCAAATCAGAAGGAATACATCAAATTTCAGATGCATCCGAAATAAATTTAAATTGGAAATTAAAATCCCTTTCCTTAGAAAAGGGAAAACAACAAGAAGAATATTGGGCGCAAACCTATTATCGTTTCAAAGGAACACACGATGTTGAATACGAACTGTTTGGCGCAGACAAATGGACCGAAAAAGAAAACGTTGACTGGATTGCATTCAAACAACAGTTTTTTGCTACTATTTTATCCTTTGACGAAGGTTTCCAATCTCCAAACGGAGGTTCAGCTACCATTAGCGATGAAATAGATCCCAACCACAGTAAAGATTATTACTTTTCGGCTATCATTCCGGTTAACGGAAGTGAACTGAATTATAAAATGCAATGGGATTTTGTTCCGTTGGATTACAAATTATTATCCGGAAGTCAATACGAAGGAAAAGATTTCGGTCGGATTATTCCTTTCGGGTGGGGAATTTTAGGATGGTTAAACCGTAGTTTCTTTCTTTTCATTTTCCAATGGTTAGCCAAAACCGGAGTTTCATACGGATGGGTTATTTTCCTCATGACAATTGTTGTGAAATTAGTATTATCGCCCATTATGTACAAACAGTACAAACAAAGTGCAATGATGCGGATTTTACGTCCGGAGTTAAATGAAATTAACGAAAAGCACAAAGGACAAGACAATGCATTAAAACGACAGCAAGCCACTATGGAGTTGTACCGAAAAGCAGGAGCTAATCCGCTTTCAGGATGTTTACCCGCCTTGATTCAGATTCCTATTTTCTATGCCTTGTTTCGGTTTTTTCCGAACGTCATCGACCTAAGAGGAAAATCCTTTCTTTGGGCGGATGACTTAACGGCTTATGATTCACCGATAAGTTTACCGGATTGGGTGCCGTTTATGGATGGTCATTTAAGTGTTTTTGCATTGGCATACATTGTTGCAATGGTTATTTATTTTAAAATTTCCGGATCTATGGACAGTTTCAACCAACCTCCTCAAGAGGGAATGCCGGATATGCGAATCATGAAGTACATGATGTATGTGATGCCTTTGTTCTTTTTTGTATTCTTAAATAATTATGCATCAGGACTTTCCTGGTATTATTTAGTTTCTAACGTGATCAATATTGGAATTATTTTAGTTATTAAAAATGTATTGATTGACGACAAAAAAATCCATGCAAAAATTCAGGAAAACAAAGCCAAACCTAAAAAACAAAGCAAATGGGGAGCTAAAATGCAAGAAATAATGGAGCAAGCACAAGAACAAAAGAAATTACAAGAGCAAAAGAAAAAGAAATAAACTTTTAAAAAACCGGATTCAGATAAAATTCGGTTTTTTTGAAGCAAAAACAGACCTTTATTATCTATCAGTTTCTTTACTATAAGAATTGTCACTTATTGGTGGTTTACTAATTGTAATAAAACACTTCTCCTATCAAAATATCTTAGGTCTTATTATCTACTATTCTATCCTAATTATTCGCTTTATTTTATTTGGAAAACTCATTATTCTATATAAAGGCAAACCTCTAATTCATAAAAAATTTAACATTTTTACACTTTAAAATTCAAATTCAAGCCTTATTGAGTGCTAAATAAATTTGGAATTCTTAATAAATTGTTACAATTTTGCACCGATAATGTTATAAAAAAATAAGTATGAGGACAAAATTTGCATTTTTAAGTGCGCTTTTCCTGCTCTTTGTAGGACAGGTAGTTTTTGCTCAAGTTACGGGTACAGTTACAGACGACTACGGTCCTGTAGCCGATGCTGAAGTAACTGTGAGAGGAGGAGATGCAGCTGCTTTTACTGACGGAGATGGTGTGTTTACCATTGATGCAAAAGTAGGTGACATCTTAGTAGTTACAGATATGTATGGCGTTAGCCAGGAATTTAAAGTGAACCGTCCTAATATGGGAACTTTAAAAATGAACGTTGAAGACATTGGAGAAATCGTGGTTTACGGTGGGTATGATATTACTACTACCAAAAAGGAAACCATGGGAGCGATGACTACCATATCGGAAGAAACTTTTGAAAACAGAGCAACAAGTTCATTCTTGAACTCTATTCAAGGTCATGCGCCGGGGGTTGTTATTCAGTCTAATTCCGGTTCTCCCGGGTCTGCTCAGATTGACGTATTGATTCGTGGTTATGGTTCTATTAATGCATCTACCGACCCTTTAATTGTAATTGACGGGATTGTAATCGGAGCTGCTCAGTTCAGAAACTTAAACCAACAAGATTTTGAATCAGTAACAATTCTAAGAGATGCACATGCTACTGCTATCTATGGTAACAGAGGTGCTAATGGGGTAATTGTCATTACAACTAAAAAAGGAAAAGCAGGGATTCCTCTTTCCATTGAATTTAGTTCAATGTATGGGGTTTTCACTTTACCAAAACACAATTACAATATGGCAAATGCAAAAGAGATGCTAACTCTTCAACATAGAAAAGGAGTTGGGTTTGGTTCCACTTTAACTGAAGAAGAAATTGCAAACTGGGACGGTCCTGATACAGATTGGAGAGATGTTTTCTTCCGCCAAGGTATCAACCAAAGTTACAATTTATCTCTAAGACAAGGTAGTGATAGCTTCCGTTCTTATTTCTCTTTAGGATACAACAAAGTAGAGGGGTTAATCCCGACTACCGACTTTCAAAGATTTAATGTGAGAGCAAATGTTTCCGGTAATTCAGAAAATCACAGATTTAAATACGAAGGTATTGTAAGTGCTGCTTATTCAAAAAGACATGAATTAGACAGTGAAACCAATAGCGGCATCAGCAACAACGTTATTCAGAACCCGCTTTTCGGAAGCGTTTTAGGTATGCCTTATATGGCTCCATTTGCAGGAAACGGTAGAGATCTTTGGGATGCTATTGGAGGTACTTTAAGTGGGGGTAACTATGCTTACGTTCTT
>JAQVDG010000343.1 GCA_028698395.1 Weeksellaceae bacterium | reverse complement strand
CAAAATGCTAAAGAAGCAGCCGTAGTAACTGATTTGGATATAATTGGAGTTGAAAATATTTCAGAAGTAATTGACTTTTTTAATGAAAAAAAGCGGATTGAATTAACTAAAATTGACATTCAGAAGGAATTTTATGAACAATTAAATTCTTTTTCATTTGATTTTGCGGATGTTAAAGGACAGGAAAGCGTAAAAAGAGCATTGGAAATTGCCGCAGCCGGTGGACATAATATTATTTTAATCGGACCACCCGGAAGTGGAAAAACTATGTTGGCAAAACGAATTCCATCGATTTTACCGCCATTGACTTTGGAAGAAGCTTTGGAAACGACTAAAATTCATTCGGTTGCCGGAAAATTACGAGAAAATTCATCTTTGATGACTGTTCGCCCTTATTGTTCACCCCATCACACGGTTTCTGATGTAGGTTTAGTAGGTGGAGGTTCTTATCCACAACCGGGTGAAATTTCGTTGGCGCATAATGGGGTTTTATTTTTGGATGAATTACCGGAATTTAAACGAACGGTTTTGGAAGTAATGCGACAACCTTTGGAAGATAGGGAAATCACAATTTCACGAGCAAAAATGACCGTAACTTATCCATCGAGCTTTATGTTGGTTGCTTCGATGAATCCCAGCCCAAGTGGTTATTTTCCGGATGACCCGAATAATACTTCTTCACTTATGGAAATGCAGCGGTATATGAATAAAATTTCGGGTCCTTTGATGGATAGAATTGATTTGCATATTGAAGTAAGTCCGGTTCCTTTTGATGATTTGGCGGCAGAACGAAATGGAGAAAAAAGTATTGAAATCCGTAAGCGGGTAGAGGAGGCGAGAGCGATTCAAACGAAACGATATAAAAATATTCCTAAAATTCATTACAATGCACAAATGGGACCTCGACAATTGGATGATTATTGTCAAATGGATGAAACGGGTAAAAAACTAATTAAAACAGCGATGGAAAAACTAAATCTTTCTGCTCGAGCTTATGATCGGATTTTACGGGTTTCCCGAACAATTGCCGATTTAGAGCAAAGTGAAGAATTGAAAAGCCATCATATTGCTGAAGCGATTCAATACAGAAGTTTGGATAGAGAAGGTTGGGGGATGGGCTGAGTTAAAATCAGAAGTGAAGAATTAATAAAGTTCTTTTATTCTACTTTTTTAAATTCTGAAATAATTGTTTTTTTATCGCAAAGTTCAAAAACAATATCATAGGCGGCTTCTTCTCTGAATTCTGCACGATAAATCCGACAAGGTTTTGCTCTTACTTCATCCGTTCCAAAATTAGTAATTACACTTTTCTTAAAAATTTCTTTATACAAGAAAATAGAATCAATTTGATTGGTTTCCATTGCTTCTTTGGCAGATTCTGAATAAGAAATAGGATAAAGTTTAGCTTCTTCTAAGGCTCTCGAATTTGGAAAATAAGAACATTGCATACTTCTTGGTCCGAAGAAGAACACAACCACTACAACTCCAAGTGAAAATCCGATAAGATAAAAGCGCAGTCTTTTGGCAAAAGTCATTTTAATTATTTTTTAAGAAGAAATGAATAATTATACAATCAATAAATTTAAGTCGTGAAAAGGCAGACTGAACCAATCGCTGATTTTATCTTTTGTAATCAGACCATGATAAACATATACCCCAGAACGCAGTCCTTTGTCGTTTCTTATAACCACCTCAAAACCTCCTTCATTTCCGATTCTGAGAAAATAATGCAAAAAGAAATTACTTAAAGCTTTAGTAGTGGTTCGGGCAACTCGCGAGGTGATATTGGCAACGCCATAATGAATGACATCATGTTTTATGACAGTTGGTTTTCCGTGTGTAGTTAATTCGGAAGTTTCAAAACAACCACCATCGTCAATACTTAAATCAATGATGACAGCACCGGGTTTCATGTTTTCAACCATTTTTTCAGTTACTACACAAGGCGTTCGAGCTTCACCGCGCAATGCGCCAATGACAACATCACAGCGTTTTAGTGATTTTGCTAATTCCTTTGGGTCGAGCATAGAAGTTGAAATTCGGATGCCTAAATCCGTTTGTAAACGCCGTAATCGAGAAAGTGAATTATCAAAAACCCGGATATTTGCTCCTAATCCCAAAGCAGCTCTGGAAGCGAATTCTCCAACTGTTCCGGCACCTAAAATCACGACTTCTGTTGGACGTACTCCGGTAATTCCTCCCATTAAAATTCCATTTCCTCCATTGGAATTTGCCATTAATTCACCGGCAAGAAGTATAGAGGTTGTTCCGGCAATTTCGCTCAATAAACGGACTACAGGAAGGTGATTGTGGTCATCTTGAATGTATTCAAATCCTATAGCTGTGATTTTTTTTGCACTTAATTTTTCAAAATAAGCTCGAGTTTGCATATTGATTTGAACGGTAGAAAGTAAAAATGTATTAGGTGTAAGTAAATCAATTTCCTCATTGGTAAGTGGGCTGACTTTCAGTATAATAGGTTTTGAGAAAACATCGTTAGGGTTGTAGGAAATTTCAGCTCCGGCTTCAGAATATTCTTGATCGCTGTAATTAGCATCTTCGCCGGCACCGGCTTCAATTGTTACTTTGTGTCCATTTGCAACCAAAACCTGAACAGCATCCGGAGAAAGACCTATTCGTTTTTCCTGATGATGTTTTTCTTTGGGAATTCCGATGCTGAGTTTTCCTTTTCTTAATGTAACTTCGAGTCTTTCTTCTTTTGGAATTAATTCATGACGCGAAAAAGGGCTGTAAAATTCACTGTTTTCCATTGCATAAAATTAAGTAAAAATAATGGTTCGTATTTGTTCTTTTGAACTTATTTTTATTTGATGAAATTTTTCAGGTAAAAGATTACGAATTTTATCCGGCCATTCAATCAGACAAAGATTCCCGGAATCTAAATATTCTTCTATACCAAAATCCAAGGCTTCTTCTTCTGATTTAATTCGGTATAAATCAAAATGAAAAATTTTTCCATTTGGAACTTCATATTCGTTTACAAGTGAAAAAGTCGGGCTGCTGACTTCATCTGAGCTTCCTATTTCTTTGACTAAAGCTTTAATAAAAGTTGTTTTTCCGGCACCCATTTCACCTTCAAATAAAATAATTTTATGTTGAAAATGAGTGGAGATTTCACGGACAATCGGAATTAAATCGTCTAAACTTTTTACGTTGAATTCCATCTTAGGATTTTGGCGACAAAGTTACAAAAGGAATAATCAGTTCTTCCATCGATACCCCACCGTGTTGGTAAGTGTCTTTGTAATAATTAACATAATAATTGTAATTTTTCGGAAAAGCTAAAAAGATGTCTTCTTTTGCAAAAATATATTTTGAACTGATGTTAACTCTTGGTAAATAA
>JAQVDG010000342.1 GCA_028698395.1 Weeksellaceae bacterium | reverse complement strand
TTCTGTGTGCCTTCAGGCATTTTCGCTAACGTTCGGCGGCATGAAACGTAGCGAAGTACGTAGTTGCGAACCTATCCCATGTTTTTAACCTTGCCTGCGAGTTCTGAACCTGCAATTTACTCTGACAGCCGCATTTTCCGCCGCATCGTGATTCCCGCAAAACAGGTAATTCTTCCGGCCAAGTGCCAGCGGACGTATGCTGTTTTCCGCCATATTGTTGTCTATACGATAGCGGCCGTCTAGATGATAGCGGGTAAGTCGGTGATAGATTTCATAGGTATATTGGATCGCTTTTCCTATTCTACCTCGGGGCATTACATGGGGATATTCCCTGACCAGCCATTTGCCCCGGCATTCTTCTTCCTCTTTGGTTTCTTCAGGATAGAGATAGTAGCGCATCGTCTCCTTCAGATGAAACATGGCTATCAGGGTAATAGAATACGCGATTGAAGTTGTTTGATTCCTATTTTCTGTTGTTTTTTCAGACGTTTTTGCCGGTAACAGAATTTATTCTCGGAGATGCACTCATTCATGCAAAAATCTTTTACCCGAAGTCCACTCTTCTTGTAACGGCCATATACACTTTCAAATTCTTTCAGATTCCACATATCTTTTTTTGTTGGCAAAGATAAGGTGGAAAAATGATCGTTTGGGAACGCGGTTTACCGAATGGTTACCGTTTATTAAATTTCGTTTCATTCAAGTTGCCTATTGTTAGTAGAGTGTTTTCTATGCTTGTAGCTAGTGCCGAAGGCGCAAAACCGAATAGAGGCTACTGCATGGCTGGCGATGAAACGTAGCGGAATGTGTGGCAGCGAACCTATCCTCTGTTATTGACCCTGCTAGCAGGGACAGAACTTGCAAATTGCACTAAAACCCCAATATTTTGTACCGCGTGTTAGCTCCAGTTTTTTATTTCTTATTATATTCTCTACATTTTTTGTAAAATTCATTGATTGAAGTATCACTAGATTTTGCAATTAAATCCTTCCAAGCTATCAATTTAACCTCAAGTTTATCAATAAAACTGTTTAAGTTCAGATTTAGCCAATCAAAAATACTCTTTTTGTTATCGTCGTCCGTCGGATACTGTGAAATCCTATTTTTTATAGCTATTTTAATATTCTCTTTATCTGTAAAACTTGTAAAAGAATGTTCAACTTTAATCTGTTCTTCAGGGAGCAAAACATAAAATCCTAATTTTTTAAAAGCAGCAATTTGTAAAGATTTATTGTCATAAATCAACTTAGCAATAGAAGCAACAGTGCGAGCGGCTTGATTATAATTATTCGCATTCTTTGTTCCAGTCGATAATTTACTATACATTTTTGCCTCTGTCACATAAAAGAAATCACATGAATCTTTAAGTGACAAATCACTCCTTTCCTTTTTTCCAATCTCAAACTTTCCAACCACTACGTCAGCATGTGTAGATGATTCTGATAAATTATCCCCTCTTTTCCTTACTGAAAAAGGTGAAGGCAATAATGCTTCTGAATACCAATCAATATCATCATTAGGAAAAGTTAAATCATCATGAACGATCCGCTTTTCCTTAATTTGCTGCAAAATAATCCTAAGCATCCAACCCTCATTATATAATAATATTCGAATCAAGGTTATCCGCTTTTTCTAATATTTGAAGTATCTCATTTTTCATAGTTGCTCGATATTTTTAAAATAGAGACTACTACCTGACCATTAGCGAAAATAGCAAAAGTAAAGCCGTGCAACGGCGATTCTGTGTGCCTTCAGGCATTTTCGCTAACGTTTTGGCGCTTGGCGCAGTGGCGGATTTCGGAGCACAAAACTGTCAATACACCGCAAAAGTTGATGCGCGGTAGAATGTTCAATTAACTACTTCACCCGCCATTGTGCCAAACGCCTGTTAGTGGCTGGGCTCTTTCTCATTATGTTATTTTGTATTGTCATTTTATTAGTTTGTCAAAGTCAGTTATTAATGCTCTAAAAAGTCTTTCGCCATCTTCTCCTAGTTCTTTGTTTGAAAGTCCTAAGTCTGCTCTCATTGCTTTCATAATTTTACTTAATTTCCTAAAATGTATATTGTGGTCAAGAGTATTTGTCTCTCCGTTTGCAGAATACAAATATTGAAAATAGTCTGAAAAATTGTTGATTACTTCTGGTGAAGCATAAAGAACATACTTTTTGTAAAATTCAAAAAGTTTGGACAAAAGTTGAGTGTCAGATTGCTTTTTTCCTGTCTTTGTCCCACTAAAAATGTCAATAATTAAGTTTACAAAATGCTGGTATAACTCTCTTCGTTCTTTAGTTACTTCAGATAGCAGTTCACGTTTCTTGTCAATGTTATGCTTTATAAAATATCCGACTATACCACCAATTATTGGTAGTGTAATCGTTAGTATCGTAATTATCAAGTTAATATTTGTCATCTTTAAATATTTTGTTTTCAAAAAGGTGGGGAGAGGGGGACTTGAACCCCTTTGCTCTCTGTCCTGAATTCAGATTAGTCAACCACTGGTTTCAATGTCTTATAGTATGGAGTTTGGCACCATTCTCCACACGAGAGCGACTCCAACCACTACACTTTTGATTTTGTCAATCATAGTCGTAAAGTTTTGAATTAACATCATTGTTACCAATGAGAAGAATGTCACCACTCCAACTAAGGACATTGCAAATTCAATAGTCAATGTCACCTTCAAACTCAGGCTCTTTTGTCCCACTGTCGGGACGATATTTTCAATGAACGTTTGTCTTTTTAGCCTTGCCGCTAACGTTTTACTTACGTCATAAATGTACAATTTTCGTAAATAAAAATCAATAACTTACGAAATTTTTGTTTAACATGGATGATAAATCACATAATATCAATTCAATAAACGATTATTTTATTTGTAAAAATATTTGTATTTACGAATGTTTAGATAGTAGATTACCGAAAGTTTTATCACCCAAACTTTTACTTCCTGCATAGTCAATCGCATTGCAATGTTGAACTGAAGCCTTTTTTAATGTGGAAAAACTTGTTGGCTGCACAGTTCTTATTCAATCGCTTTCTCTGCCGCAACGGTGATGCTGAAAATTCCGATTTCTTTTTGGTTAAACTGTCGGATTTCTTCGTCGTTGAGGTATTTCTGCAAAATTTCCTGCGGCAGTTGCACTTCCTTTTGCTTGTGAACGGTAACCGATTGAAATCCGGTTTCCCGAATAATATTCAGATACTCCTGCATCTCAATGGCTCCCGAAACGCAACCGGCATACATTTCGGCATCGTTTTTCAATTTTTCGGGCAAATTGCCTTTGACAACCACATCCGACACGCAAAAATGACCGCCGGGTTTCAATACCCGTCTGATTTCGGCAAACGCTTTCCGTTTGTCGGGAACCAGA
>JAQVDG010000341.1 GCA_028698395.1 Weeksellaceae bacterium | reverse complement strand
TTTTATATTGACAATTCAAATTCAAGAACCATTTCAAAAAATCACGAAATTCAGATTCTGTACCTGCAAAAGAGAAATCTCCGGAATGGATGATGAGGTCTGCTTCGGGTAAATTCCCTAAATTTTTGTGCTGATTATGAGAGTCAGAAAGGTGGAGAATACGCATTTAAACTAATTTACATATTGATTTAATTCAAAGTTTTCTACTGCAAATTTAAAATCAGATTCAGCCAATCTGCGTCGCTTCAAAAAATATTTTAGAACGACTTCTTTTGGCTGTCCGAACTGCTATTCTTGCAGAAAATATATGAGTATGAAAATAGCCATTGTGGGAAGCCGAAGCTTCAAGGATTACGAACTTCTAAAAAATGAAGTTGAAAAATTTATAACCGAAAATTCGCTTGAGGAAGTAACAATTGTTTCGGGTGGAGCTGTTGGAGCCGATACTTTGGCGGAACAATTTGCCGTTGAAATGGGTTATAAAACCGTCATATTTATACCTGACCGGAAAACACATGGACGAGAAGCTTGCAGAATCCGAAATACTGATATTGTAGAAACCAGTGAAGTAGTTTTTGCCTTTTGGGATGGAATTTCGACCGGAACCAAAGACTCAATCGATAAAGCTCAAAATCTAAATAAATCTGTGTTTATTCATTTGTTTTGATTGATATATATCGCTCAATTTCGGACAGATAGTCTTTGAAATTGGGTAAACGATGGGTGTCGTTTACTTTTAATAAGTGGATGTTTTCCAATTTATTTTCCCACAAATAAGCGTGTTCGATGAGTTCATCATTTGTGGGAACAATGAGCATTGCATCGGTTGGGTATTCAATTTTATTTAAGTACGCTTTGAGTTGGCTGGGAAATTCAAATTCAGCAATTCTTTTGGAAACATCAAGCAAGGGACTGCTTAGTATAAGAATTGAGCTTTTACCCTTGTTGCGTCTGCGCTCGCGCAATTGCCAAGCAAAGTTAGCACCTGTAGAATCACCAAAAAGGATTGGGTTGATTTCATTTTCTAATTTCAATTCGGCTTGATCCAATAATTCCGAAATATTGTCTTCATTTTTCCATTCCAGACAATTAAATTCAAATTTATCTTGAAAATATTCTTTTAAGTTCAAGTATTTTCTTGAAGTTGCGTCTGAATTGAGACCGTGGATGTAGAGGAGTTTCATTCGTTTATTGATTAAAGCTTTTTATGATATTTTTCAATAATTGAGTGATTTCGCCTTCCTTATTCTGAGGATTAACAAGAGCGTTTATGTCCATGTGATAATCCTTTTGAATCCAATAGTATTTTGGAGATTTTGTCATTTTTGAATCATCAAAACCTAAACTTTTCAATTTTTCATTTAGTGAATTTATACCTTCTATATTAACGACAGAATGTTTAGAGTTTTTAATCCTATATCTTATTTGGACATTTTCTTTGTTTAAAAATAAACAATTAGAATCTTTAAAAAATCCCAACTCAATTTTCCAACCTTGCGTTTCTTCATTAAGAGTTTTAAGTATTTTGGTTAATATTTCGGACTGTCTTTTTTCAATTGCTTTCTCAAAATTCTTATAAATTTCAGCAGAGGCTTCAAAATTTTCATCCATTATTTTAATAATTTCTTCGCTCATATCTTTATTGGTTGATTGGTTTGTTAATTTTTTAATTAGGACAATATATTGTTTCAAAGTTTCTCTTAAAATGGGCTGATTAAAAGTTTCTTTCAAACATAATTCCAGCCAATTTATAATAGTCTTCTTATAACAAATCAAATGATAATCCTCGTCAATGACCAAATTTCCAGCGCTTACAGAATCTTTACCATCTAGAGTCAAAAATAACATCATTCCATCGGGATATTCATTTTTATATCGTTGAATTTGATTTTCTTGTTCGGGCGCAAAAATTTTATTTTCAATGACAATCACTTCACCTTTTGCGTCTTTTATCACCAAATCAATTCTGCCACCTCTAATTTCTTCATTATTTTTTTTGCCTTTAAATTCTTCTACTAAACAATTGGAATGTTCCGTTTCGAATTTAAAATCCTTCAACTTCTGACTTTCACTCTGCCTTTGAACTGTTTCAATAAAAAGTTTGAGGAAAACATCGCCCATAAAATGGCTTCCATTTGCGTTTAGCAAATCGCCAATTATGGCTGAATGGGTTTTCACTTCACTATTTTCCATTCCCATTACCGAAAAAATATTGAAACTCTCTCCAGAAACTTTTTCTATTTCCTTATATTTTGAAATGATAAGGTTTACGGAATTTAGTAGATGTTTCATAAGAATTTAAATTGTTTTGATTAATGTACCACTTTCTCTTCGAACTTCAATTTTACCATTGTTTAGTTTTACGATATTCATTGTTTTAGGTTTTAATTTTTGAAATTAACTAATTATTTTCGATTCACATCTAAGGAATTCACCACAAACATAAAACCCACATCCGCCAAACGATGTCGCTGGAAAAATAATTTACAGACCAACAGCCCTAACAGGGTTTGAAACCTGTTAGGACTCAATTGAATTCTCCAAGTGAATTTTATACAATTCCGCACAAGCCAGAGCATCGCTGAGCGCATCGTGATGGTTGAGCGGAATCCGGTGTTCTTGACAAAGCAAACTTAGCCTTTTTCGAAAAATTTTGTATGTACAATATCCATTGAATTCAGGAACAGGCAAATTATACAAACCCAAAGTTTGTTTGAGACAAGGAAAATCAAAACCAAAACCATTGTGCGCCACTACGTTTTGGTGCTTGATGAAAGGTTCTATCTGAGACCAGATTTGCCCAAAATTGGGAGAGTTGGCAGTATGTGTCGGTGTGATACCGTGAATTTCTATGTTTTTGTACCAATAATAATTATGGGGCGGTTGTACCAAAATCGACAATTTATCGGTAATAAGCCCATTTTCAACTCTGACCAATCCCACCTGACAAATGCTCCAACGATAACCTTGTGCCGTTTCAAAATCGATGGCTGTGAATGTGTTTTGCATAAAAATTACTCAAATACTTTCTCAAAAAATTCTTTTTTTCTCTGCAGGTTTTCGCCAGTATTAAAAGATTTGTTCATTGACGTATGATGAATTATATAACAAGGGATTTCATTTATATTCTTCTTTACCACCAAATAATTTTTACCATCCGAAGTCCTGCAAACAGAATCATTAATATGATGAAACTTTATTTTTAGCCATTCTGGGGCATTTTTCCCAATAAGTAAAATGTTTTTAGGTTTACAAATATCTTTGATAAATTCTAAAGTTTTATTCGAGCAAAAATCTTTCATTGCTTTCTTATCTTCTTTAAAGTTCCCCAGATGTTCAACCTTTTTTGTATTGAAATAAACAGCATTCATAATT
>JAQVDG010000018.1 GCA_028698395.1 Weeksellaceae bacterium | reverse complement strand
AGAGCGGGTTAAGTGCAAAGTTCGACATTTATGCTTTCAATCCGCAAAACCATTTTTTATTTGCTTTTAAACTATAAATTAGCAAATAGAAAAAATGGTTTTGCTAACATTAGTGCATAATTGAAAGTTTAGTCTTTCTAATCCGCTCCTTCGCAAAGCCGCAAAACGTTAGCGGTAATGCTATGACAACAACACTTAAACACATAATTATTTACATTCTGACATTTTGGACGACAGAACTTTTTGCAAGTCCACAAATGCCAGACTATGTGATTTATGGAAAAGATACGATTGCGACTTACAACCTTATTCTTGAACAATACTTACAACGACAAGACACAGTAAAGACAGAACAACTTTTTGGACTTGCTTTTAGAAACGGAGCATCTTTTAATTGTTGGAGAGGTTATCAAGCAATTTATAAAATTGAAAATGACAGTTTGTTTCTTGTTGACATTATAAATTGTGGTGAATTAAGAAACGGAAAAATTGATAAGGCTCAATCCTCTGAAAGAATAAAATCCATTTTTGGAGATAAGTTCAAAAACGAAAAAGTTTTAATTGATTGGTTTGACGGCTACATAAACTTTCCTTTGACAAATAAAGTATTGAGGTGGGACGGTGTTTTCTATACAATATTTGAACGAGAAAAAGTTATTTCTATCTCTAACGGACTTGTTGGCAAAGTAGAAGATTTTGACAACTATATTGACGACCCAAAGAGAATTGACAGACGAGATAGGAATAAGATTTCTGACATCTTATTCAAAAAACTCAAAAGAATAAAATGGAAAAACACAAATGATTTTGACTGCGGAACAAAGTATTTTGTAACAATAGACGAAAATGGAGATGTATCAAAAGTTAGAATGTCATATACTGACGAAGAAATTGAAAAGTATTACGAAAAAGACGAGTATAATTTTTGCATTAGCAAAATGTTCAACGCTTTGAAAGATTTAAAATTTGACATTATCAAAGACAAAGGACAACCAATATCAGAGGACATTTATATTGAAATCTGGATTGAAGACAACGGAAAGATTGAAAATTGGACACATTAAGAAAAGCACATACCGCTAACACGGGTTTTGCGTCAGGCGGGGTGACGTGCAAACTTGGGGCTTTGTGCTTCTATTTAAGTGTAGTGCTGGTTGACAGTTTTGTGCTCCGAAACCCGCCCGAACGCAAAGCCCGAAAACGTTAGCACCAATTTTACGGACGCTCCACATAAATTGACAGCTTTTGAAATTTATATTTTGGTGTCATTGAATTTTCCATAAAAACCCAATCAATGTTTGAAATTTTAAAACACCTTTCTTCAAGTTCTGCCCCATTGTTATACTTTACAGTTCCAACTGGAAATTCAATATTCTCTCCAACTCTTGGCGGGAATGGCAATACAACATTTAAGTCTTTAATGTCGTTTGACCAAAAAATTACTTCTGCGTAAATCATAATAAAAACTGGTGCTAACATTCGTTTGCCGCAAGTGGGGGTTAGCGTTTAAACCCAAGTGCAGTTTTTCAATTAAACTTCGGTGGTTATTGACAGTTCAGTGCTTCGATTGCCCCACCTGACGGCAAGCGAAAAACCGTTAGCCACAATAGCAGGGCGACACCAAACATAGACAATGAAATATCACTTTGGAGACTTTTTAGACAGGACAGCCGACTATTGGACGACAATTCCAAATAGAGAAAGATTTGCTTTCATTGCTGACTTTGAAATAGCAAACAAAGACGAAGTAAAAATTCTTACTATAAGCAAACATCAAGAGAAAGAGTATTGGGAACAAGTTTTTGAATGCCCGAATCTTGAAGAATTAACACTTCACGACCCGAGTAAAGAACAAGTTCAGGCAGTTCGGAAATTGACACAACTCAAAAGACTTCGGGTATCATTTTTTCGGGCGACCGACATCGAATTTATTGGTGACCTTTACAACATAGAAGAACTAATTCTTGAATATGTGTCAGGCTTTTCAGACTTAACACCGTTACTCAAACTGAAAAAATTAAAATCGGTACATTTTGAAAATCTTCGTAGAGTTTCAAATTTTGACGGACTGCGAGGACTTGACAGTTTGCGATATTTACATATTGACGGAACGCTTGATTGGAATCAGCCAATTGAAAATTTTGAGTTTCTAAAAGGACTGCCAAATCTTGAAGTTTTCTCATTAGGTTTCATCATTAATAAGACAGAATTTCCAGCGTTTTTACCAATCTTGCATTTGAAGAAACTCAAAAAAATAAAAATTGGACGGGCAACATTCAAGACAAACGAATATGCGTTTTTAAGAGCTGCCATCCCAAACATTGACGGCTGTAATTGGGACTTGTGTTGGGACTATCACGACAATTTTGAATTTTTAGGAAAAAGAGCAGGATTTGTAAAAAAGAATAGTCCTATTGTGAAAGAACGCTGTGACGAATTTATTGCGACATTTGAAAGAATGAGAAAAGAATCAGAAACAATAATCAAAAGCTACTGTGGCTAACATCGTATTGGCAATAGGCGGGCTGAACGGCTTCGCATCAACGAAAGTGCTAAATTGAACTTTTGTTCTTCGTATCAGGTTCAGTGCCAAAAATCCCGCCCATCGCCAATACGCGGAACGTTAGCTGATATAATATGACTCCACTTGACCTTGAAAAAATCAGACCTTTATTAAAAACAAAATTCCAACATCAACTATTAGATGCTTGTGCAGAAAATCTAAAATCTGATTCAAAATTGAGATTCAGTAACTTTGCATATAGTATTAGAGAGTTATCACGTCATTTTTTAAAGTCATTAGCTCCTGATGAAGAAGTTAAGAATAGTGTATGGTTTAAAAATGAAAGTGGCGAAAAAGATGTTATAACCAGAGGTGAAAGAATCAAATACGCAATCCAAGAGGGATTACAAGATCGATTTTTAGATAGAGAATGTCTTCCACTCGAAGAATTAAATGAAGTCAAAAAAGATGTTGTGAAGGCAATTACAACTTTAAGCAAGTTTACACATATAAATGAAGATACATTTAACTTATCTGATGAAGACGAGAAAATTCACGTAAAAGAGATAATTAGCGCATTTATAAGATTTTCAGAGTTAATTAGTGAAACTAGAGATACAATCATACATAAACTTGAGGACTTACTTTCAGAAGAATTAATGGAAAAAGTAATGTATGATGTAAGTGATGATGTTGATATTCTATCTACTCATCATTGGGTTGAGGATGTAGAAATTTATGAATTTCATATCGTAAAGTTAGAAAGTGAACACATATATGTGGAAGCTAATGGCTCTATTGATTTTTTACTTCAATATGGGTCTGATAAAGATGTTGAGCGAGATATAGGTGCTCAACTAAATACTTCATTTCCATTCGATGCAATGTTTAAAATTAAATTATCTAAAAATTTAAAAAATTCAAAACCTGAAATTGAAAATTATAAGGTAAACACAGACGATTGGTATGAATAACTATTACATCAGCTAACATCGGCTTGGCGAAATGGCGGGTTAAGGGAAATATAGAAAGTTCGTGCATTTTTTGTCGCAACAGCTTTTTATATTTCCTTTTTTCATAAATTTATAAAATAATAAAAAGCTGTTGCTTAAGTTAGTGCAATATTGAAAGTTTAGGTTTTCTAATCCGCCACTATCGCCAAGCCGCGGCTCGTTACAGGCAATGTTAGGACAGACCGAGCTAAAAATAAAAATCATAACGACATAGTTTGACGCACCGACAACCGACATTTGCCGACAACAACGGGAAATGCTGAAAACCGATTTAGAGTAAGCACAACAAAAAAAATTATCAATATGGCGATTTCAAACATTGACAACAGAGGTTCGTGGTATGACATTTATGACGAACGAGGAAAAAAGGCAAAAACTTTATCTTCAAACATTGGAGATATTGAAGGATTCAGCTCAGACTTTTTTATCGTGAATAGAGGTTCTTGGTATGACCTATACGATGAAGATGGAAAAAAATACAAAACCCTTTCAACTAATATTGGAGATTTTGTATCAGTTTCAGGAAACACATTTGTTGTTAAAAGAGGTTCTTGGCTTGATACATACGATAAATCAGGGAAAAAAATTAATACACGTTCAGCAAGGTAAAAGCAAAGCAAAGGTGGCTTCGCCACCTTTGCTTTTTTGTTCAATCAAAATACAGACAATATAAATGAATAGACGATTTGTTCAATCAATAGGAATTTTACTTGCATTGAGTTTGTGCGTTTTTGTTTTCGGACAAATCTATCAAGGTGCATTACCCAAATTAGTTGAAGAAATAAATAACAGTTCAATTGGTGCAATTTTAACCGCTTTCGTTACGGTGCTTTTGTTACAAGGACAAACAGCAAGCGAAGCCCAACGAGACAAAGACGTTAAAATCTTTGAGGAAAAGGTAAAAGTCTATTCAGACTTTACAGAAAAAATGTGGGCAATGCTTGATGATGAAAAAGTAACGGAAGAAGAATTGAAAACGTTACGAAACATTTGTTTTAGCAAATTGGTGTTTTATCTAAACAGCGAACAAATACACAGTATTTTCAACCAAATCAACAGCATTGACTTTGAAAATGACGACACAGCAATGAAAGCGATTGGCGAAATAACATACATTTTACAAAGCAGTTTAAATACAGACAAAAACATAAAATCAAGTGACTTGATAAAACTGTTCAACTCTTTTGACAAAAAGAAATTTATTGAAACAGAAGAAGCCGAAGAAGTTGCTATCGTTGCACACAACACAGTTTCGCAACAGCAAACAATAAGCAATGTTCGTTATTGGCATTTCAACACGCTTTACGAACAACAACAAATCGCAGCATTTAAAAACGGAAATTGGGTTTTGGCTCTTATTGAATATGGAGAAGATTGGCGAACAAATGCAATCCGACAAGTAAAACCTAATGACATTATTTTCCTTTTCAAAAGAGGCGGAGCAGGTTACATTGGTGCTTTCAGAGCATTAGAGCCAACCGCAAAAATTCTTGAAGCAGGACAAACTTACACCACAGACGAAATTTCAAAATATGACATCTACGAGGGATTAGATGACGGTGCAAGTTTATGTTCAAACATTTTGGTTGAGCCAATCGCATACAATTTCAAAGGCGTTGGATATTACACGGTAAGACGAAGAACTATTGAAAGAATGAATGATTTTGAAGCTGTGAAATTTTTGCTCAATAGGTTTAACGGAAAAAATTTGAACGAAAACCAACTTGCAGGAAAAGGAAAGTTGGACAACAATACAACCATTTCACTAAACGAAAATTATTTTTCGGAAATCATCAGCAACAACAAACTATAATGAAATCCTTCGTTGCCATAGATTTTGAAACCGCAAACCAACACCGAAGCAGTGTTTGTAGTGTTGGCGTTGTAATTATTGAAAACGCAACAATCACAGACAGTTTTTACGAACTGATAAAACCAAGCCCAAATTTTTATTGCGATTGGGCAACAGACATTCACGGCATAAATTTTTGGGACACGAAAAACGCAAAAACGTTTCCCGAAATTTGGCAACAAATTTCAAATCGTATAAAGGGTTTTCCGTTAGTTGCACACAACAGTCCGTTTGATGAAAGTTGCTTAAAAGCAGTTCACGAATTTTACGAAATGGATTATCAGAATTATGAGTTTCATTGCACTTGCAGAACTTCAAGAAAATTATTTCCGAATTTGCCAAACCATCAACTACACACGGTTTCCGAGCATTTAGGATTTACACTTAATAATCACCATAACGCATTAGCAGACGCACAAGCGTGTGCCCATATTGCGATGAAAGTATTTTAAAATGGAAACAATACAAACAGAAAACAAAACCGCAGAATGCATAAAATTACTTTTCCAATCTTCTGAAAGTATAAGAATACCTGCATATCAACGAGCATATAGTTGGGAAAACAAACAATGTTCGCAATTTCTTGAAGACCTTGTAGAACAAAAAGGCAAACGATATTATTTAGGACAATTCCTTTTTGAAAAAGACGGTTCTACTCTTTTCATCATTGACGGACAGCAACGATTGACAACAACAATTTTGTTTCTTTCCGCAATCGCAAAAATCAAAGCGAGTAAAGGACAAGATATTGAAACGATAAGAGAAGTTTATCTTACTGATGTTTTCAAAACTATTGATGACGACCAAGTAATTTTCAAAAAAATTACTCAAAAACATTTGGTTTCAATTATTGACGACACCGAAACAATTTCACAACGCAGAATAATTGAAGCGTTTAGCTTTTTTGAAGCAGAATTGAGTAAACTCAATAATGAAACACTTGAACTTATCCAGCAAACATTGGAAAACGCAGTTATTAGCACGTTTTACATTTCCAACAAAGTTGAAGCAACACAGGTTTTTGAATATCAAAACAATCGTGGAAAAGAACTTTCAAGATTTGAAGTAATTAAAGCGTATTTAATGCACCAAATCTATATTCAAAGCCACGACAATAAACAAGCAAACAACGACATTTCAGAAATTCAAAGTATCATTTCCAAAACATACAGATACATTGAAGCGGTTGAAGGTTATTTTACGGAAAACGAACTTTTGGACAACTACTGTAATCTATTTTACAACATTGGAGGAAACATAGAAGCCATTAAAGAGAAACTAAACAAAACGGTAAACAAAACCGAATGGATAAAACTGTTTTTTGAAAATTTTGTTGAGCTAACGCATAGTGCAAAAAGTATTGTAAGCAACAAAAGTCAATCAGAAATTACAAACCTTTTCTTTGTTGGTAACGAAGCAAATTGGAAATTGGTTTTGCTTGTATTGTTCAACAGAGGCGACAACAAAGGCGAAGTTTACAACAAGATTTTAAAACTGTTGGAAATCCTTTGTTTCAAACTGAAATTAGGCGATTATAGAACGGATTATTTACCGCATTACGCAAAGCGTTATTTCAATCCAAACGACAATTACAGCATTGACAACTTGTATCAAGAAATTAAAAACGCAACCGAAACAGGTTTTAAATGGTATTGGAACGACAACGAGCATTTCAAAAACATTATTGCAAACTACTTTGACAACGAAAAGTGGCATTACAACCGTAACACAATTAAGTTTGTGTTGTGGCAATACGAAAACCATTTAAGACAAAAAAATCGTTCTGGTGCTTTGTTAGACAAAGACCTTTACAACATTTACACTATTGAACACATTAGACCGCAAAACCCGACAGACGAAGAATACACCGAAGAGTTTAAGAAAAACTTTTTGCAAGTTGCAGGCAATTTGGCTCTTTTGACACAAAGCCAAAACAGCAAATTCGGCAACAAATCGTTTGACAAGAAAAGTGAACTCTTTCAAGACACAGCACTTTCAAGTTACACAGAAATCAGAGAAAAAAGCGAGTGGACAGAAACAGAAATTACCGAGCGACACAAACGAATTTCGGATTTTGCGAAACAATATTTTGACACAACAAACTTATGACGACAGAAGAAAACACTGCCTGTAACATCGTATTGGCAATAGGCGGGCTGAACGGCTTCGTATTAACGGAAGTGCAAAATTCAACTTCTGTTCTTCGATTGAAGTTCAGTGCTAAAAATCCCGCCCATCGCCAATACGCGGCACGTTATGTGCAATGCTACCAAACCACCGCAGAACAACAACCATAAAACAGTTTGACAATTACTCAATCCCCTGAACAATTCTTTTTCTGTGTTGATATCCCCATTTCTCCATAGCTACCAAAACATCATTTAAACTGTGACTATATTCGGTCAATTCATATTGTACAGTTATAGGTTTGGTATCGCAGACTTTTCGGCTGACCAATCCGTTCATTTCCAATTCTTGCAATTCTTTCGACAAAATACGAGGGGAAATTCCCGCTTCTCTTGACAACTCATTAAACCCCTTTTTGCCACTTCGCAAAACCGAAATCAATACCAGCTTCCATTTTCCGCCTACAACATCCAACGTATCTCTGATAGCCATTTTGGCCTTTGAGCAACTTTCTACCGTGTGTTTTCTCATATACTATCCTTTTTGTAAGTACTATCCTTTTTGTAACAGATAACAAAGGTATAGTATTTATTTTGAACTTTGCAGAAGAATCATAAAATATTAAAAATCATGTCACAAAAAGCAATCAAAATTACAGGATGGACTATGACCATCGTTTTAGCACTTGTGTTTACAATGAGTGCATTTCTGAAGCTCACGCAAAACGAAACGGCTTTGGCGCAGGCTTCTTCGTTCGGGATTGATGCCACCAAGTATCAGTTCATCGGGATTATCGAAATCATCTCGCTGATACTCTTCATTGTTCCGAGAACAGGAATTTTGGGTACAATGCTGTTAGTAGCCTATTTGGGTGGAGCTATCGTCACACATTTGCAACATCAACAACCGATAGCAATGGCGGTTATTTTTCAAATCCTGCTTTGGGTTACGGCATTTATCCGTTTTCCCGAACTGAAACAAAGAATTTTTTCAACCAAAAAAATACAACAATTATGATCCGCAGAAACATTTCAAAAATAACCCAAAACCATTGGCATAGTGGTTTTTTGGGAACAGGACATCGTGCAATGGCAGTATTGGACGGTGTACCTTACAAAGACAGCGACCCTTTTATTTTGTTTATGGACGACAGCCTGAATCTTCCGGGCGGAGAACCCGTAGGCGGTGCACACCCACACGCAGGGTTTGAAACCTTGAGCTTGGTTTTGGAAGGCAATGAAAGAGATTGGAAAACGGGAAGTTTTGAACTGATGACCGCAGGAAAAGGCATTATCCACACTGAAGAAATCACTTCCGAACAAAAACTTCGTATGCTGCAAGTGTGGTTGGTACTACCGCCCGAAAAGCGATATACACAGCCTTTCTTACAAAAAATATTGTTGGAAGAAGTACCAAAAATTAAAACCGATACATACGAAATCCGTGTGTACAGCGGAAGCAGTAACGGACTGACTTCGCCACTAAAAAACCATACGCCATTTACTTTGGTGGACTTTAGGTTAATGAGCGGTGCTGTGGTAACACAAGAAATTCCATCCCACTACAATGGTTTGGTGTATGTGCTGAAAGGCAGCGTGAAAGCAGGCGACAAAATCATCAAAGCAGAACAAGCAGGTTGGCTTGACAAGACAGCCGACCTTTCGACAAACTCAAGATTGAACAAAGGCAACACCGAAATACAATTTGAAGCATTGGAAAACGATACGCATTTTGTGTTGTATGCAGGACAACCGCATAATGTTCCTGTGGTTCATCACGGACCTTTTGTAGCAGACACAATGGAAGACATTGCACAGATGTACAGAGATTTTCGTCAGGGTAAATTTCCACATTTAAACGATTTGCCAAGCAAACAAAAAATTATTTATTCTTCGGAAATAAGTTTGTAAGAGGATCGCAAGGAATAAATTAAATATCCAAAAGCACTGTACATAACAAGGTATTGCCAAAAGCGGGGCTGAAATCTAAAACTCAACATTTGTACTTCTATTCCGCAAAAACCATTTTTTATTTGCTTTAAAAATGTAAATTAGCAAATAAAATAATGGTTTTGCTAACTGTGGTACTAAATTGAACTTTTGTGCTTCTATTTCCCCGCCTTCGGCAATACCCGAACCGTTAGGTGCAAGTGTAGAAAAACGCACCACCTAAAGAAAAACAACTTTTTGACAGGCTAAAAATCGAAAATTCTTATCTTTACAACTTGAATTTTATGCAAAGAGAAATAATGACAGAGCCTAAAAAAGCACCGATTGACAAGCTAAATAAGCCAATACAAAAATTTATACAAAACGAAAAGGCTGGTGGAATTGTACTTGGAATAAGCGTCATTCTCGCTTTGATTTTAGCAAACTCGCCTTTATCTCACGATTACCATTACTTTTTTGAACACAAATTAGGTTTTCTTTTTGATGGAAAAACCTATTTGGAATACAGTATTCATCATTGGATAAATGACGGATTAATGGCTATTTTCTTTTTTGTAGTTGGTTTAGAACTTAAAAGAGAAATCATAGCAGGCGAATTGTCTAATCCAAGAAAAGCAATGCTCCCATTTGCTGCCGCAATCGGTGGTATGCTCGTTCCTGCTGCCATTTATCTGCTTCTAAATCCAACAGGAGATGTTCATAGCGGTTGGGGAATTCCAATGGCTACGGATATTGCATTTGCATTGGGCGTTTTGTATCTTTTAGGAAATCGAATTCCTTTAGGTTTAAAAGTTTTCCTAACAGCTTTGGCTATCGTTGACGATTTAGGAGCGGTTTTAGTGATTGCGTTTTTTTACACCTCTGACATTTCTGTTATGAGTCTGCTTATAGGGTTTACTTTCCTTTTGGCAATGTATATTGGTAATAAAATGGGTGTAAGAAGTGTGCTTTTTTATGCCTTGCTAGGAATTGGTGGTGTTTGGACAGGATTTTTATTATCGGGAGTACACGCTACGATTGCCGCAGTTTTAGCAGCTTTTACGATTCCTGCTGATGTAAAAATTAAAGAAAATGTTTTTATTGCAAGGATTAAAAAGCATTTAGCTCGCTTTTCTAATGCAGACCCGAATAATAAAATTCCTACATTAACCAACGAGCAACTACACATTTTGGAAAAAGTTTCTTCTGACACAGAAAAAGCCATTCCACCTTTGCAGAAACTGGAACACGCAATGCATCCGTTTGTATCGTTTATTATTATACCGATTTTTGCTTTGGCAAATGCAGGAGTTTCTGTATTGGATATTGAGCCAGAACAATTATTTAGTACCAACGTAGCTATTGGAGTAACTTTAGGCTTATTATTAGGAAAGGTTACAGGAGTTGTCGGGTTTACTTGGTTAGCCGTAAAATTCAAAATTGCACCTTTTCCTGATGGAATGAATCTTAAAAATCTTTTTGGATTAGGCTTATTAGCTTCAATAGGATTCACAATGTCTTTATTTGTTACAGAATTAGCATTTTCGCACGAAGAATATAAAGTACAAGCAAAAGTTGGAATTTTTGTAGCTTCTATCATAGGTGGAATATTGGGATATATGGTTTTGAGCAAACAAAAGAAAACTTAATACATAGCGTATGGCAAATCGTTTATTTGATTTTATCAATCTCCATAACGGTGAAGAAGATAAAGAAAAAGTGTTGGAAAATATTACTTCCAATATTTCTTTTCGAGGTTCAAATCTTTGGATTTTAGCCTGTGCTATTATCATTGCTTCTGTCGGATTGAATGTAAATTCAACGGCAGTTATCATTGGAGCGATGTTAATTTCTCCTCTGATGGGACCAATAGTCGGAGCCGGATTTGCATTAGGTACTTATAATTTTCAACTTCTTCGAAAATCTTTTAAAAATCTTCTTATAGCAACAGGAGTAAGTTTGGTTGTCTCTGCAATTTACTTTTACCTTAGCCCATTTAAGGATGTACAATCAGAATTATTAGCAAGAACAGCTCCTAATATTTACGATGTTTTGATTGCATTTTTTGGAGGATTAGTCGGAGTAATTGCTATAACGAGAGTAGAAAAAGGAAATCCAATTCCCGGAGTTGCAATTGCAACAGCTTTGATGCCACCTTTATGTACTGCTGGTTATGGGTTGGCAACTTTTAATTTCAGTTATTTTTTCGGAGCATTTTATTTATATACCATAAATTGTTTTTTCATTTGTATAGCTACATTTTTAATCATTAAATATTTAAAATATCCTGCTTCTTCACAAGTTAATCCACTAAAGGAAAAACGAATTCGCTATGCTATAACTGCATTGATAATAATTATGATTGTCCCCAGTTTTTATTTAGCTTTCAACTTATTTGAGGAAAAAAAATTTATCAAAACAGTTGATTATTTTATCAATTCTGAGTTTAATGAAAGAGGCTATACTGTAATTTACAAAAAAATGAACTATAACTCTAATCCCAAAAAAGTGGACATCGCCATTCTCAACAAAAAACTAAATGATAAAGAAATAGCAATGTATAATAAATTGCTTAATGAACAAGGAATTAAAAATACGGAGTTAACTTTCAGACAAGACGATGCTGATTTAAAGACAGAAATATTAAACGAACTCGGAAAACAAGATGTTTCTATTACAGAAAAAGACATAACAATCAATAATTTACGACAAGAACTTAACAAATACAAAATTACCGACCAAAGTGTTTATGAGGAATTTGAAATATTATTTCCGGAATATAAAGATGCTTCTTTTGGAAAAATAGAAAAATATCCGAGAACAGACAGTACCAAAATTCAAGTTATTGTTTTGTATAGTTCCAATTCAGACATACAAAAAAATGAAACATTGAAAGCAAAACAATGGCTTCAAAAAAGAATGGGAACAGATGATGTAATTTTGGTCGATAATAATTAGGAAATGAAAAAGTTTTTAGAAAATCCATTGCTAAGCAAAATATTATACGGACTATATATTATAGTCCTATTTGTCTTGGTATTGGATTATGGCTTTAGATTAACTATGTGGGCAGAACAATCGATATTGTTTTTTTACGTTGCTTTATTGACCATTGCTGTATTTATTACCACGAGTAAATATATCTTTCAAAGAAAGAAGATTGTATTTAACGTTTTTATTTTCGATTTACTAAGTGTACTTTTTGTCCTTTATTGTATTTATAAGCAATTAAATTACAACACAAATCATATTACAGATTGGTTAAGATTTGCCATTATTCTAAAACTCATCAGAGAATTTGCAACACCAAGAATAAACTATAAACGTTCGGTTCTCAATCCCGCTCAATTATTCATTATTAGTTTTATGGGATTGATTTTGATTGGAGCTTTTTTATTGATGTTGCCTAACGCTACTTATAATGACATAAATTTCATTGATGCATTGCATTATTATGCTTTTGATTCAAGCAGGTGGTTTAGGGATATTGACTTTTGCAAGTTACTTCAGTTATTTTTTTAAAGGCGGTGCAACTTACGAAAACCAAATTGCTTTAAGTGATATTTCAAGTTCTAACAAAATAGGAGAAGTATTTACCACATTAAAAAGAATATTAGGAATTACCTTTTTTATTGAATTTGTCGGAGCATTTTTTATTTATATCAATATAGACAAAGAGCTTATTCCGTCTTATTTCGACAGAGTATTCTTTTCTGCATTTCATTCTATTTCTGCATTTTGTAATGCAGGTTTTTCAACCTTGCCTAACGGAATGATGCAAAACGGATTTGTAAACAACTATCCATTACAATTTATAATCATTATCATTTTTGTTTTTGGAGGTTTAGGATTTCCTATTGTTATCAATATACTTCGTTATCTCAAACATTTTGTCAAAAGATATATACTATGGTTTGTATCTGGTAAGGATAATTACAAACCTTGGATATTGACTTTAAGCAGTAAAATCAATCTGATTACCACTTTTAGTTTGATATTTTTGGGCACAGTTATCATTTACGCTAAAGAATATTACAATACTATTGGACATTGCCTTTGAATGTTTTTCGGCATACAGCACAGTAGGATTAAGTTTAGGAATTACAGGAGATTTGAGCAGTGAAAGTAAAATAGTATTGATTGCCATAATGTTTATAGGCAGGGTTACAATGCTTTCCATATTGATTGCCTTTTTTAAAAAAGTGAAATCATTAAATTATCGTTACCCAACGGATGAAATTTTAATTAACTAAAAAGGACTTTTAAAAATGAAATTTATAATAGTAGGATTAGGAAACTTTGGAGCATCACTTGCCGAAAAACTTACACAACAAGGAAACGAAGTGATTGGAATTGACTCCCGAATGGAAAAGGTTAATTCATTGAAGGAAAAAATATCACATACCATTTGTATGGATGCAACGGACGAAGAAACGGTTGCCGATTTGCCATTGAAAAATACAGATATTGTAATGGTGTGTATTGGAGAAGACCAAGGAACAAATGTGATGGTAACAGCGTTATTCAAAAACCTTGGAGTAAAAAGACTTATAAGTCGTTCCATTAATCCGTTTCACGAAAATGTTTTGAGAGCCATCGGAGTAGATGAAATCGTAAGACCAGAAGAAGAAACAGCAGAGCGTTGGGCAAAAAAATTGTGTCTGAAAGGAATTATAGATTCATTTGAACTCAACAAAAATTACAGCATTGTAGAAGTCAAAACACCAGAATTTTTTATTGGACAATCCATTGAGCAAATCGGATTTAGAAAAAATCACAACCTTTTAATCCTAACAATACTCAAGCAAACCGAACAAAATTCATTCCTCGGAAAAACAAAAAATATAACAACTGTGCAAGGTATTCCTGAACCCGAAACGATAGTAGAAAGAGAAGACATTTTGGTAATTTATGGAATGAATAAAGACCTAAACAAATTTGTGAAATACAAAGCACAATCTGAATAATAAAACACCTGCACCTAACAAGGGTTTTGCAAAATGGCGGAGTCAAGTCTAAATTGAAACTTTCGGCTTCGTAATCCGCAAAAGCCAATTTTATTGGCTTTTTTTCTTAATTTAGCAAATAGAAATTGGCTTTTGCTACGTGTCGTCTAAATCGAAACTTTCGTCTTCGATTTACCGCCACTTCGCCAAGCTGCCAGCCGTTATCGCTCAGTGTAAAAGCCAACCGCACATTCAAGCACATTTTGTCTTGTCCTAATAGGTTTACACCCAAACGTGTAAAAATGGACAAAAGAAGTAAAGTCATTTCAGGACTAAAAACAG
>JAQVDG010000340.1 GCA_028698395.1 Weeksellaceae bacterium | reverse complement strand
AAAACTGTATGACAATTCTCCCGATGTGCAAATCATCGCTACAGGTTCTTCGGCTTTGCAAATTGACAAAGGCAGTGCCGA
This sequence comes from Weeksellaceae bacterium, assembly GCA_028698395.1. The sequence continues at coordinate 3,307 of JAQVDG010000340.1, read as the reverse complement.
TTTATCCCGGCGAATGACGGAATACCAACTGTTTGGCTTGTCGTTTAGAGAGTATTTGGAGTTGGAGTTGAATGTAAAAACACCTGTTATTTCCTTGGAAGATTTATTGAACAAACACGAAGAATACAGTGTGCAAATCAATGATCTCATTCAACCGTTAGAACATTTCGGCGATTATTTGAAGTTTGGCTATTATCCATTTTATCGGTTGGACAAAAAATTTTACCATCAAAAATTGCAACAAACCATCCATTTAACTTTGGATGTGGATTTACCTGCGGTAGAGTCCTTGAATTTTTCCACCATAAAAGGAATGAAAAACCTCTTGTTTGTCCTCAGTCAATTGGTGCCTTACACACCAAACATTCAGAATTTGGCAAGCAAAATCAACAGCCCCCGAAATTCGGTTTTGAAAGCCTTGGATTTAATGGACAAGAGCAGTATTTTAAACCTGTTACGCAGCGATACCAAAGGAGTTAGTTACTTGCAAAAACCGGAGAAGATTTTTTTGCAAAATACCAATCTTTTGTATGTATTCAACGAGACCCCGCCAAATAAAGGCAGTTTGAGAGAAACATTTTTCTTCAATCAATTGCAAGTAAATCATCAGATTACAGCCCCAAAATTTGGAGATTTTATGATAGACAACACTTATACTTTTGAAATTGGCGGAAAAAACAAAACTACTCAACAGATTTTGGGTGTTCCTTTGTCTTATATAGCCGCAGATGACATTGAATTTGGCAGTCATCGAAGGATTCCTTTGTGGTTGTTCGGGTTTCTCTATTAAAATATATAAATGTGCAAATGAAAAAAACCTATTACCTCTTCAATCCCGGCAGGATGAGCCGAAAAGACAACACGCTGAAATTCACTCCAGTGGATGAAAACGGTGTAGAAGGACCTCCCAAATATATTCCGGTGGAAGGCGTGAACGATTTGTATTGTTTTGGTGCATTGGATGCCAATAGTGCCTTGTATAATTTTTTAGGAAAACAGCAAATAGCCGTTCATTTCTTTGATTATTACGAGCATTATACCGGAAGCTTTCTTCCCAAAGAATACCTGTTGGCAGGCAAAATGCAAATCGAACAAACTAAACATTATATTTCTAAAGCAAAACGCTTGGTCATTGCCCGAAAATTCATCGAAGGAGCTACTTTCAACATTTTGAAAAACTTGAAGTATTATCAATCAAGAGGAAAAGATATGCAAGCTTATATCGATACTATCAGCGGATTTTCGGAATCTATTCCTACGCCGAATGCCATTGATGAACTGATGGGCATTGAAGGAAATATCCGACAAGTGTATTACGCTGCATTTGATGTGATTTTGAATGATTTTGCAATGAACGGTCGCAGTAAGCAACCGCCCAAGAATGAGGTAAATGCCTTGGTTTCGTTTGGAAATATGATGTGTTATACCCTTTGCTTAGGGCAAATTTATCATACGCAGCTCAATCCCACAATTAGCTTTTTGCACGAACCGGGTTATCGTAGATATTCATTAGCATTGGATTTGGCAGAAATATTCAAACCTATTTTGGTGGATCGGGTCATTTTTAAAGTGTTGAATAAACGAGAAATTCAAGCAAAAGATTTTGATATACAAGTGAATAGTGTGGTGCTGAAAGATGCTGCTCGAAAAACATTTGTCCGTGCGTTCGAAGAACGTTTGAATGAAACCATCAAACACCGTAGCCTGAAACGTAGCGTGAGTTACAAACATTTAGTCAAATTAGAATGTTATAAATTGAGCAAACATTTATTGAATATGGAAGAATATAAACCTTTTAAAGCTTGGTGGTAGTTTTGGGAGATTGAAGGAAAAAGATTGAGGGATTCAATCCTATAAATAAAAAACTATGGAAAACACAAATTGGATACAATATAAAATTGAGATAAGAGAAAGGTTGAGGAACTTTTCCTTAAAAGTATTGGTATTGTCAGAGGATATTCCTTCAACAATACGAGGTAAGATTATTTTAGATGCTTTGCCCCTGTAAGCGAAAGGTTGTATATTCCTTCAACAATACGAGGTAAGATTATAAACAACCAACTCACAAAATCAGGGATATCTATGTATGCTAATTATCGAGCGGCACTCAGAGGGCGATCAAAAGCAGAGTTTTTTAGCAAACTGTCAATAAGTGTTGAAGAAGCAGATGAAACAGAAATGTGGTTAGAATTACTCATTGCGTCTGGAATTGTGGGAAATAATACTGTAAAAGAAGTTCATCAGGAAAGTATTGAATTATTGAAAATATTAGCATCAATGAGAAAGAAAATGACTTAACTTATTGTTTTAGGGAGATTGATGAAATTCAATCCAATCAATCTAATTTAATCTCAAAAATATGTACATTATCTTAGTTTACGACATCGGACAAAAAAGAGTAGGTAAAATGTTGAAGTTATGCCGTCAATACCTCAACTGGATTCAAAATTCAGTTTTTGAAGGTGAGATTTCGGAAGTGAAATTAAAAGAGTTACAACAAAAAGCCAAGAAGATAATGGATGTAGAACAAGATAGTTTGATTATCTTTAAAAGCCGAAATGAAAAATGGTTAGAAAAAGAGGTAGTGGGTAAAGAAAAAAATGAGTTAGACACATTTTTATAGTTGTCGTAGAGTTTCCTTTATAAATAATATTTCGTTCTTTGACATTAAAAAAAACACAAAATATTGAAATACAGAAATTTATTTAGTTGTCGATGCCCCGCTAAAAATAGTTTATTGGACATCGACGACTTTTATATTATTTTTTGCTTATTTTTGAAGCTGTAAAGCCTTGAGAATAAGCTTTATTTAGTCGTCGATTCGACAGACTTTAATCGCACCATATTGGAATTGAAATAAAAGATGATTGTTTAAATCTGATAGTTTATTTCTTGCCATTTTTTAATTTTTTTTTGATTCGATATGTTAATAATTTTGTCCGTTTTGCTTCTATTATTTCCGGAAAACGTCGGATAATTTGCGCGCTCTCCCCGCTCAGATCACCTTGTAGTTTGTTAATTACATATCGGTCTGAAAGTTCATCGATATGCTTTTTGTAGTCTTTCCTTTTCCATTCACGCCGTATGACTGACTGATAGTGTTTTATTTTTTCTTTATTATCTTGGTAATATTTTTTTGCTCGTTCATTAGATGATGCGTTTGCACACGGTTTGCAGTAATTGCCAACCCTGTATTTATTTCTTGATTTAGAAAAATACCGGTGAAATTCTTCCGTTGATTTTTCGATCTTACATATTGGGCAGATTTTCGATTTGTTCATACTATTTTTTAAATGTGAGTTCACCT
>JAQVDG010000017.1 GCA_028698395.1 Weeksellaceae bacterium | reverse complement strand
CAAGGAAATTTCATTGTAGAAGGGAACATTGGGTTCAATTCAACAAATGACAAAGCTTCTGACACAAAAACAAGTTCTTTTAACCTTAGCCCTAAAGTAGGTTACTTCTTTACTGATGATTTAGCAGTTGGAGTAGAATTAGATTTAGGTTCTTCTAAAATTAACGATGAAAAAACAAATTCATTTGGTGCTGCTTTGTTTGCTCGTTACTATTTCTTAGAATTAGGTGAAAGATTCAAAACTTATGGAGAATTAGGTTTAGGATTTGCGTCTTTAAAACAGGGAGATGCTAAAGCTTCAGGTTTTGGAGCTGGATTAGATCTTGGTATCAATTATTTTGTTACTGAGACAATTGCTATCAACTTTGGATTGTCAGATGTTTTATCTTTTAGCTCTTTCAAACCAAAAGGAGGAGATGCTTACACAGAGTTTAATGGAAACATTAATGTGTTTAACAACTTTTTTGATACAGCTCAATTTGGTTTGACTTTCAAATTCTAATTAGCAGTAATAAAAAGATAAATTAAAAAAATAGTCTCTTTATAAAAGAGGCTATTTTTTTATCTATACTATATTTTTATTCTTTTATCCGCTCCATGTAGGAACCGTCTTCTGTATTGATTTTTACTTTATCGCCTTCATTAATGAAAAGAGGAACTCGGATTTCAGCTCCGGTTTCAGTTGTTGCCGGTTTCATGGCATTTGTCGCGGTATCACCTTTTAATCCCGGTTCGGTGTAAGTAATTTGAAGAATTACAAATTGAGCCATTTCAGCTGATAAAGGAGTTTCGTCTTCTGCACGAAACATAATAGTAACTTCATCTCCCGATTTCATGAATTGAGAGTTCTCAATCATATTTTTATTTAAATATACTTGGGAATAATCATCGTTATTCATAAAATGAAAACCGTTGTCATCTTCGTAAAGATATTGGTATTTTCTTGTTTCTACACGGACTTCGTCAATTCTATGCCCAGCAGAAAAAGTATTGTCCAATACTTTTCCGGTTGAAATGCTTTTTAATTTTGTCCGTACAAATGCCGGTCCTTTCCCCGGTTTTACGTGTTGAAAATCGACAATTTTCCAAGTATCATTGTTCCAATTGATACATAATCCTTTGCGGATGTCTGCCGTTGTTGCCATATTCTGTTAAATTATTTTTTGGTTAAATATCTCCTCCTCTTGTTGTATATCCTTTCATAACTCCTCTTGGGCTGTTTTGTAAAAACTGGATGATATGATCTCTTTCCGTAGTTGCTTTAAATTCTGCTTCGATGACGGCTAAAGCTTGTGTTACATTTTTACTTTTTTGAAATAAAATTCGATAAATACTCTGTAATTCCATGATTTTTTCAGAAGTAAATCCTCTTCTTCTTAATCCAATAGAGTTAATTCCTACATACGAAAGTGGATTTCTTGCTGCTTTGACATAAGGCGGAACGTCCTTTCTGACGTGAGAACCTCCGGCTATGAAAGCATGTTCACCAATTTTTGTGAATTGATGGACGGCACTCATTCCTCCGACAAAAGCAAAATCCCCTACTTCAATATGACCGGCTAATCCTACTCCATTGACTAAAATAACATTATCGCCAATTATGCAGTCATGTGCTATATGAGCGGTTGCCATAATTAAACAATTGTTTCCGATTTTGGTATATCCTAAAGCATTTGTTCCTTTGTTTACAGTTACACATTCTCGTATAACGGTATTGTCACCAATGTAGGTTAATGTTTTTTCGCCTTCATATTTCAAATCCTGAGGTTCAGCTGAAATAACAGTTCCGGGATAAATTTTACAATTTTTCCCAATTCGGGCACCTTCCATAATCGTTACGTTAGGACCAATCCAAGTACCTTCACCGATTTCCACATTAGCATAAATAGAGGAAAAAGGCTCGATGATGGCACTTTTTGCTATTTTAGCATCAGGATGAATAAAAGCTAAACTTTGTTCCATTTTGTAATTAAATTTTTTCTTTTGTTACCAAAGCCATCATTTCTGCTTCAACGGCTATGGTGTCGTTTACGTAACCGTATCCCTGCATGTGTACAATTCCTCTCCGGATAGGTTGTAAAAGTTCTACTTTTAGAATGAGTGTATCGCCGGGGATTACTTTTCTTTTAAATTTTACATTTTCAATTTTCATGAAGTATGTAGAATAATCTTTTGGATCATCGATTTCTCCTAATACTAAAATCCCACCTAATTGTGCCATTGCTTCTACTTGTAAAACGCCCGGCATAACCGGTTCTTGTGGAAAGTGCCCTACAAAGAAGGGTTCGTTCATGGTTACATTTTTGACTCCGACTAAACTTTTCTCGGAACGTTCAATGACTTTGTCCAATAATAAAAAAGGAGGTCGATGAGGTAAGATTTTCATAATATCGTTGATATCATAAATAGGCTCTTTTTTCAGGTCAAATTCGGGAACATTTTTTCTTTTAGCAATAGCGATTTGTTTACTTAATTTTTTCGCAAAATTTGTATTAATTTGATGTCCAGGTTTATTGGCAATGATTTTTGCTTTTAATTTTGTCCCAATGAGTGCTAAATCTCCAACAACATCTAAAAGTTTATGACGTGCTGCTTCGTTTGGGTAGTGTAAGTTGATGTTGTCTAATACGCCATTTGGGCGAATACTGACATCTTCTTTTTTGAAAGCTTTGATTAGTTTATCTTTGGTTTCCGGCGTGATTTCTTTGTCCACATAAACAATGGCATTGCTCAAATCTCCTCCTTTGATTAATCCGGCATCTAAAAGGTATTCAATTTCATGTAAAAAACTGAAAGTTCGCGCATTGGAAATTTGAGATTCAAATTCTGAAATATTTTTTATTGAAGCATTTTGAGTTCCCAATACTTTGGTACCAAAGTCAACCATAGTAGTGACTTGATATTCTTCAGCAGGAATTGCCGTAATCTCAGAGCCGGTTTCCGGATCGGTATATGTTACAATATCTCGAACAATATAATACTCTCTGTCTTCTTTTTGTTCTGTAATTCCGGCTTTTTTAATAGCTTCTATGAAATATTTTGATGAGCCGTCTAAAATAGGAACTTCTGAATTGTCAATTTCCATAATGACATTATCCAAATCCATTCCGGTCAAAGCAGCTAAAAGATGTTCTGTGGTGTGAATCCGAACGCCTTTTTTCTCTATGGTGGTTCCTCTTTCGGTACTCGTTACATAATTGGCATCAGCTTCTACGTGTGGTGTTCCTTCCAAGTCAACCCGAACGAATACGAAACCAGTATTAGCAGCGGCAGGTTTTAATGTTAAATTAACTTCTCGTCCTGTATGTAAGCCTACTCCACTTAAGCTAACTTCATTTGCTAATGTTTTTTGTTTGTCAGACATTAAATTAATCTTTAATTGTTTGTTGCTTAATTTCTTTTTCTAATTCTTCCAATCGTTTTATGATGGAAGGGAAATTTCTGAAATATACATAGGATTTTCTAAAATCAGACGCATCCATGGCAGGCGAACCATATACTTTTCCATAAGTAGGAATGTTATTGTTAACTCCACTTTGTGCTTGAATTTGAACAAAATCACCAATTTTTAAGTGTCCGATGATTCCTACTTGACCACCAATCATGCAATTTTTTCCTATTTTCGTAGAACCTGCAATTCCTGTTTGAGAAGCAATAACTGTGTTTGAGTTGATTTCTACATTATGAGCAATCTGAATTTGATTGTCTAATTTAACTCCGGAATGAATAATGGTAGAACCCAATGTAGCCCGATCAATGGTACATCCGGCTCCGATTTCAACGTAATCTTCTATAATAACATTTCCAATTTGTGGAACTTTTTCTAAAGTTCCGTCTGCTTTTGGAGTAAACCCAAATCCATCGGCACCAATTACGGTATTGGAGTGAATGATACAATTTTTTCCGATTTTAGTATCGGCGTACAAACGAGCTCCGGAATGAATAACACTTCCTTCTCCAACACTTACATTTTCACCAATGTGAACATTGGAATAAACTTTAACATTATCTCCAATTTCTGTATTTTCATCAATGAAAACAAAACTTCCAATATAAATATTTTTGCCTAATTTAGCTGTTTCATGCACTTGTACATTCTTTTCAATTCCTATTTTTTGATTCCGGAACTGACCTGCATACGTCAGAAGTTTTGCAAAAGCTTTGTATGCATCTTCAACGAAGATAAGAGTAGATGAAACATCTTTAGAAGGTTCAAAATCTTTTGAAACAATAACAATAGATGCTTTTGTATTATAAAGATAAGGCTCGTATTTCAGATTTGATAAAAACGAAATCGACCCGGCTTTTCCTTCTTCAATTTTAGAAACAGAAGAAACTTTAATATCCTGATTTCCTCTTACTTTACCTTCTAAAATAGAAGCAATTTCTAACGCACTAAATTCCATAGTATGCAAAAATATAAATTTTGCTTATATAAGCTGTCAAATCTTAAAATTTCTTTTACGAAAAGTTAACATTTGTATTTTGAATAAATAAGCAATAGTGAAAATTATTTTGTAAATAAAGCTTGATGATATTATTGATAAACAGCAAATTAAAATATTGTTTGAGAGAATTTTGCTGAGTTTTAATTGGTACTCCGCATAAATTCAATTTAATTTGTGTAAAATTTCAGATTTGAAAAAATTGAATTTTTCGATTATTATAGCAGTTTATCAACGAGAAGATGAATTATCGGAATTATTATTGAGTTTAACAAAACAAATCGATTCTGATTTTGAAGTTTTAGTTGTAGATGATGGCTCGCCGATTCCACTTAAAAATGTAGTTGAAAAATTCAACTCAAAATTGAATATTCGTTATTTTCATAAAAAAAATTCAGGACCGGCAGCTTCCCGGAATTTCGGGATGAAACAAGCTTTTGGAAGTTATTTCATTTTTTTGGACTCCGATACTTTGATTCCTCCGGATTATATTCAAATTGTTCGACAAAAATTAACGGAAAATTATACCGATGCTTTTGGCGGACCCGATGCAGCAGACGAAAGTTTTACAGATTTACAAAAAGCAATTTCTTTTTCGATGACTTCTTTTATTACAACAGGCGGAATCCGTGGTGGGGAAAAACAAATCGGGAAATTTCAACCACGAAGTTTCAATATGGGAATTAGTCGAAAAGCCTACGAAAAAACTTCAGGATTCAGTAATTTACGAATAGGCGAAGACCCGGATTTGAGTATGAATTTATGGGAAAAAGGTTTGGAAACACAATTGATTTTGGAAGCAAAAGTATTTCATAAACGACGAACTTCTTTATCAAAATTCGCAAAACAAGTCTATCAGTTTGGAGTAGCTCGTCCTATTTTAAACCAAAGACACCCTAAATACAAAAAAATCACTTTTTGGTTTCCGAGTGTGTTCAGCTTGGGGTTGTTGTTTGCTTTATTTTGTTGTTTTTTTTGGTTTCTGTCAAAAGGAAATTATTTTTTATTGCTTCCATTGTTCGGATATTGGGTTTATTTTTTTCTAATTTTCATTTTTTCATTTTTAGAAAATCAAAAATTAAAAGTTGCTTTTTTATCAATTATAACGACTTTCGTTCAGTTTTGTAGTTATGGATTAGGATTTCTTTTGTCTTGGATTTTGTTAAATCTATTCAAAAGAAAACCGGAAAAAGCTTTTCCTCATCATTTTAGAACAAAGGAGGAGTGAAATTTCCGGTATTTCTAATCTAATTTTCTTTTTCTGTCTCGTTTTTCTATATAATCCCAAACGGCTTTTTTGGTTGTTAGCCAATTTCTGCCTTCTTTAAAAGCATCGATTTTCCCTTGTCGGGCAAGTAAACTCAAATATTCTTGTCCATAAGGAACACGTTCTTCTTCTACAATATTTGAGATGGGTTTATAATCATCATAAGTGTTAGTTAACGAGCTTAGATAGATGTCAACGCTTCGTTCTAATGCTTGGAAAACTAATAAAACCAATTTAGAATAATCTCCATTATTGGCTTGGTTGAGTGCATCATAATATTTCTTTCGGTCATTTTTTAAAATGATGGCAGGCGGAAACCCTTCTTTCATTAAAAGTAGATTAAAAATCAAACGGACAGTTCTCCCATTTCCATCAAAAAAGGGGTGAATCCAAACAAATCGATGATGAAAAATAGCGGATTTTAGGACAATGTTTAAGTCGGATACATTTACCCAATCTATTAATTCTGTGATGTATTCGTTAACTTTAAGTGCATTAGGAGGAACGAAATTGGCTCCTGAAACCCGTACACCTGAAGTTCTAAATCGACCGGCAATTTCTTTTTCGATTTGTTTCAGAACTAATTCATGAACGTTTAAAATATCTTTTTCGGTTAGAATGTAATCTTTTGAAACTAAACTTTCTATGTATTCAATAGCATCTTGATGATTCACAGCTTCAAAATGCTCTCGAAGGGATTTCCCTTTAATGGTAAATCCTTCTTTAATAATCATTTTGGTTTCTTGAAGCGTGAGCGTGTTTCCTTCAATACTGTTTGAATTATATATCCATTCAAGTGTCATGCTTTCTTTTATGCTTTTCAGAGCATAAGAAGAGAGTGGACGTAACGTATCTAATTCAGTTTTTTTCTCTTGAATTCGTTCTAAGGTTTTGTCTAAATTTTCATAGTGATATGGATAATCTTGCCATTTCATGTTTTTTTATTTAACTGTTTGTAAATCTATTTATTGGTAATGGATGCGGTGTTTTATTTTAGTGATTTAGTAATAAATAAATTTTCTCTCAACAAAGGTACGGTTTTTATTTTAATATCGGATAATTTAATTTTTAATTACATCCGATATTAACATTTATTTTTTAAAATCAAATGTTGCGCCATGTTTATTTTGGACAGTAGGTGAATTTTGTATTAAACTCAAGTATTAATTTGGACTAAAAGTTGACTAAAAAATGTTAAAAAAGAATTATTTACAAATAATTCTTTTTTATTTAATTGTAATATTGATACATTTACTACTATGTTAAAATTTATTTCAAGCATATTTATTTCTTTAACTGTTTTGCTAACCGTTTCCGTTTCGGCACAGACAAAGCTATTTGTGGAATACGAAGTATTGAGTTTTTCTTCAACAGCAAAGGCTATGCTCATTGCGGATAAAACTTCATCTGTTTATGAGGAAGGTCTCACTTCTCAATCAAATGCAGTGGAATCAGGTTCAAATTCTTTTAGTATTGGGGGGTATTTTTATACCAAAATTTATCAGAAAAAAGAAAACCCTGGTATGATTTACTTAGAGACAAATACTTATAGTCAAAATAAAAAAGAAAATGATTTTATTTTGGATAGTCTGCCTGAGATGAACTGGGTAATTTCAAGCGTAGAAAAAAATATTGAAATACAGGGTTTTAAATGTCGTGAGGCAACATTGAAATTCAGGGGTTCTACGTTTGTGGCCTATTTTACAGACGAAATTCCGGTTTCATTTGGTCCTTGGAAGTTTTCCGGTTTGCCGGGATTGATTTTAAAGATTTCTTCCCGGGAAAATCCGACTATTAAGTGGGAGGCAACTCAAATAACTTATCCTTATGAAACAAAAGAAACCATAGAATTTGATAAATCAAAATTTACGCTTTCTTTAGTAGATGCAGTGCAGAGTAATGATAAAGAAAATGATGAGAAAGGAAGAGCATTCGCCGCAAAAAGAGGAAGCGCATATCATCCTATACCGGATAATATGAGACGGGAAATGGCAAGAGAGCGTAAATATGAGTGGGAAACCTGGTAGATTTCTGCTTTTTTTATTTTTTCTTTTTCCTCTGCTGGTTCAGTCACAGTTTAAAATAAGCGGAGAAATCAGTCTGGAATCCGATGTTTCGGAAAATCTTGACTTTGACCCTTTGGCTAATGTATTGATTCAGGTTTATTCAGAAAGTGGTGAAATAGTCGTAAGTGCTTATACGCAGAAAGACGGGCGTTTTGAATTTTCATTGGAAAAACCCGGAGAATATTCCATAGTCGTAAATGATTTGGACTATGAATCTGACTGGCTTTCCTTTGCATTTACCGATAAACCGCCGGAACCTCTTTTGTTAAAAATTCAGAAAAAAATCGTACAATTACAAGAAGTCTTTATCTCCAAAAAGAGTTATGAAGTTAAAGGAGATACCATCATATTCGATGCGAGGGCTTATTTAGACGGAAGTGAAAGGGTAGTAGAAGATTTACTCAAAAAAATCCCGGGATTGGAAATTACTCAGGAAGGAAATATACTGGTAAACGGCAAAGAAGTTGAAAAAATAATGATTGAGGGAGACGATTTCTTTGAAAAAGGCTATAAAATCGTTTCCAAAAATATGCCCGTAAAACCAGTTAGCAAAGTGGAAGTGTTGAATAATTATTCGCACAATCATCTTTTAAAGGGTTTTGAAGATTCCGATAAAGTTGCATTGAACCTCAAATTAAAGGAAGGCGCAAAAAACTCGTGGTTCGGTACGGCGGGAGTGAAGGGTACTTTTTTTCCGGAAGATAACTATGACCTCAACCTCAATTTAATGAGCTTTGGAAAAAATAATAAGCATTATTTTTTGGGAAATGCCAATGATTTGGGTTATGATGTAACAGGCGGAGTTGAACAGCTTTACAGGACAAATGATGTTACGATAGGCGATCACCTGCCTAATCATTATTACCTGAAATCTCCGTTTTCTGTACCTTATTTAGATAAATCTCTTTACAAAATGAACAAATCGGAAACGGGTTCTTTGAATTCGATATTTACCCTTTCGGAAAAACTCAAACTGAAAACCAAAATCCTCGGAAAGTGGGACAAGCTGAATTTCTATCAAAACAGCCTTACCGATTACTATGCTGATGAATTTTTTACAAACCGTGAAGAAATCAAGACAAAAGACAAATCCTTTACATTTAAAGCAGGTCTTGACTGGATATATGAAATCAATAAAAATTCTAATCTGGATATTTCATCATTGTTTTCAGCCAATGATTTTGAGAAAGAGCAAAATAGTATTTTTAATGAAATCCATTCCCAAAACAGAACACCGATTGAAAGTTATCATTTTGACCAGAAAATTAAATACACCAACCGTGTAAATCCCCGGAATGTATGGGCGGTCAATCTTAGGTATTTGTTTCAAAATAATACGGAAAATTTATATTCGGATTCAGGCCGGCCCATTTTCGGAAATGCCTTTGACTCAACGCTTGTTTATTTCTTAAATCAAAAAATAGACAGGAAACTCCATTACGGTGCGTTGGAGTCAAAATGGATACATAAAATAGCCGAAGGTGACTTTCTGGAAGCTAATTTCACTGTTCAAAACCTGAATAATTTCCTCAAAACAAATTTCCTTTTTTCTGATGAAAATGCGATGTATGAGGCGGATGATTATCAAAATGATATCCGGCTGAATCAGACGGAACTGGGGATTCAGTTAAAATACAATTGGAAAATTACGAAAAAATTAAGCTGGAAAAATACGGTGGGTATTCATTATTTATTAGATGGAAACACGCAGTTTTTGTACCCAAAATTAAATTCTTCCCTGAATTGGAAAAATGAAAAAAACAGCGTCTATCTAATCTATTCCCTGGCCAATAGTAGCCTCAGTTATTACGACCGGTTTGACGGTTATATTTACAAAGGAGAAAGAAATTTTGAGAAAAAATTTTCTGAAAATAACTTGTTGCCGGTGTCCGGTTTTTTACTGAAATATGATTACGGAAGACTGTATGATAATTTGAATTTCGGTTTTGAATTGAATTATAGGTATAACTCAAAATATATATCCCGAAACTATGAAATAAATCCGGAATTGCAATTCACTAATTATCAGTTGTTAAAAGGAAAAGAAGATTTTATAGGTTCGGCTTACGGCAGTTATTTATTTGATAAACTGAACCATTATTTGAAACTGACCTTTTTAAATAATCACTCATCTTATTCAGATATAATTTATTCAGGATTAGTGGATTCCGGGCAGCCAAGGGAAATCAAAAGGGATATGTACAATTTCGGGATTACGATTAATTCGGCTTACAGAAAATCAATTCTCAATTACAGTTTGTCGCACCAGTGGAGTAAAAATCACTTTGAAATTAACTCATCGGAATTTAAACAATTCAACACCCAGACATCGCTTGATTTGAATATGAGATGGGGTAATCGGTATTTTTTGAATCTAAACCAGCAATTTTATTATTTCCCTGAACTTTCAGAATCAAAAACAAGCTATTTTGCGAATGCTAGTTTCAGTTACGAATGGAAAAAGTATGACATATCGGCAACGCTTGGTTTCAGGAATATTTTCAATAATTCGATTTTCAAAACTTCGTACATAACTGATTATTACCAAACGCAAAACTCCTACAAGCTTTTTCCAAGGATGGTATTATTGGGCATGAGTTTTAATTTCTAAAAATCAATACTTTATTTTGTCAGATTAAAAATAATTTTTACTTTTGCAGTCCAAAAAAAGCCGGGCTTTGTAAGGTGAGATACAAACCAGGTGGAATATAAATGCTTCCAATTCATTTTTATTCAAACAATTAGTAACAAAAACAATGGCAAAAAAAATTGAAAAAGTTGTAAAACTTCAAGTAAAAGGAGGTCAAGCAAATCCTTCGCCACCGGTAGGTCCGGCTTTGGGTGCTGCCGGGGTCAACATCATGGAGTTTTGTAAACAGTTTAACGGACGTACACAAGAAAAACAAGGTGCAGTTCTGCCGGAAGTGATTACGGTATATCAAGATAAGTTTTTTGATTTCGTAATTAAAACTCCGCCAGCAGCTGTCCAATTGATGGATCTTGCTAAACTTAAAAAAGGCTCAGGCGTTCCTAACCGTCAAAAAGTAGGAAACGTAAGCTGGGATCAAATTAAAGTGATTGCAGAAGACAAATTGCAGGATATGAACTGCTTTACTATTGAATCTGCGATGAAAATGATTGCTGGAACAGCTCGTTCTATGGGTATAACCGTAAAAGGAGGACAAGCTCCGGAATAACATTTAAAAGTTTAAGAAATGGCGCAGTTAACAAAAAAACAAAAGGAAGCACACGCTAAATTGGACAAAAGTAAACTTTATTCTATTGAAGAAGCTTCGGCTTTAGTAAAAGAAGTAAATACAGCTAAGTTCGACGCATCAGTTGATATTGCAGTGCGTTTGGGCGTAGATCCAAAAAAAGCGAACCAAATGGTACGAGGAGTGGTTTCTTTACCACACGGAACCGGAAAAGACGTAAAAGTTTTAGCATTAGTAACTCCGGACAAAGAAGCAGAAGCAAAAGAAGCAGGTGCTGACTTTGTTGGATTAGATGAATATTTAGATAAAATTAAAAACGGATGGACAGACGTTGACGTTATTGTAACCATGCCGGCTGTGATGGGGAAATTAGGACCTTTGGGACGTATTTTAGGACCAAGAGGTTTAATGCCTAATCCTAAATCAGGAACTGTAACTATGGAAGTAGGAAAAGCAGTAGCTGAGGTGAAAGCTGGTAAAATTGACTTTAAAGTTGATAAATACGGTAATATTCACGCCGCTATCGGGAAAGTTTCTTTTGATCCTGAAAAAATCAAAGAAAATGCAATGGAATTAGTTTCTACTTTAGTAAAATTAAAACCAACTGCTTCAAAAGGTACTTATATGAGAGGAATCACCATTTCAAGTACCATGAGCCCGGGAATTCATGTTGATCCAAAAAGTTTAAACGCATAAAATAGGTAGATATGGCAATGACAAAAGTACAAAAAGCGCAAATGATTGATGAATTATCTGCGGTATTAGCAGAGTCAAACATAGTTTACCTTGCTGATATTTCAGGTTTGGATTCAACCAATACAACTGAATTAAGAAGACAATGCTTCCGTAATAAAATTTCAATGAGAGTTGTGAAAAATACTCTATTGAAAAAAGCAATGGAACGCAGTGAAGAAAAAGATTTCTCAGGTTTATTCGATGCATTGGCAGGTAACACTGCTATGATGATTGCTGAAAAAGGAAATGCTCCTGCTAAGGTAATCGAAACAATGAGAAAAAAGAGCGATAAACCGATTCTGAAAGGTGCTTGGATTGAAAATACAGTTTATGTAGGAGACGATAAATTAACCACTTTATCTGCATTGAAATCTCGTGAAGAAATGATTGCAGACATCGTAGCTTTGTTGAAATCTCCAATCCAAACTTTATTGTCTCAATTAGAGAACAAAGAAAATGCAAGCCCAAAAGCAGAAGAAACTGTAGAAGAAACTCCTGTTGCCGAGGTAACACCGGAAGCAGAGGCTACTCCAGAAGTGGAAACAACATCGGAAGCAGAAGTTCCTGCACAAGAATCAGCAGACGAAGAAACGCCTGCTACCGAGTAATGAACACTCACATATTTATATAAAATTAGTTGTAATAACAAAAAGAAATTAAAATGGCAGACATTAAAAAATTAGCTGAAGAGTTAGTAAACTTAACAGTAGTAGAAGTAAATGAATTATCAACCATCTTAAAAGATGAATACGGAATCGAACCAGCTGCTGCTGCAGTTGTGGTTGCTGCAGGTGGTGGCGGAGAAGCTGCTGCTGAAGAACAAACTGAGTTTGATGTAATCTTGAAAGCCGCCGGAGCATCTAAATTAGCAGTTGTTAAATTAGTAAAAGAATTGACCGGAAAAGGATTGAAAGAAGCTAAAGACTTAGTGGACAGTGCTCCTCAAGTTGTAAAAGAAGCAGCTTCCAAAGACGAAGCAGAAGCTTTGAAAAAACAATTGGAAGAAGCCGGAGCAGAAGTAGAATTGAAATAATTCACTTTTAAATAACTCAAAAAAGAGGTTGCCTTTTTAGGTAACCTCTTTTTATTTATAGAAAATTAAACAAACAAAATCAGTCATTTAGAAAAAATCCATACCTTTGCCGAGTAATTACAGTTTATGCGGAATCCTTTGTTTTATGCTAAAATTCTTCTTTTTGGAGAATATGGAATTATAGAAGATTCTATGGGGCTTACTATTCCCTATGATTCCTATAAAGGTTCTCTCCGTTTTGGAAAATCAGTCAAAAACGGTGAATCCAATAAAAGTATAGAGCGTTTTACTCATTATTTAGAAGAAAATTGTCAAGGAGAATTTGATTTCGAACAACTAAAATCAGATTTAAAAAAAGGAATGTACTTTGATTCCAGCATTCCACAAGGCTATGGAGTAGGGAGCTCAGGTGCTTTAGTAGCAGCGATTTATGATCGGTATTCTTTAAAAAAACCTCAAACCGATGATGGAATTTCAAAAGAAACAATTGCTTCCTTAAAAGAAGATTTTTCTAAGATGGAATCTTTCTTTCACGGAAAAAGT
The DNA here is from genome assembly GCA_028698395.1 of Weeksellaceae bacterium. Next base: position 1,443 of record JAQVDG010000017.1, on the reverse strand, counting down.
TCCGGCATAGATCCTTTGATTTGCTATTTGAATTTACCATTGATTATTCATTCCAAAACCGATATTTCAACTGTCGGAATTCCGGCTTCAACAGAAGGGAAAGGAGCTGTTTTCTTGGTAAATTCAGGAACGCCGGGTGAAACCGCTCCCATGGTTCAAATTTTCTTTGAAAAATTAAAACAAGAAGGCTTCCGAAAAACATTGAAAAATGAATTTATAAAATACAACAATGCGTGCATTGATTCTTTTGTAAAAGGTGATTTTAATCCATTATTTTCTAATTTGAAAAAGCTATCAACTTGGGCATTTTTGCATTTTAAACCTATGATTCCACAAAGATTATTAGAAGTTTGGCAATTAGGAATCCAAACTAATTCTTATTATTTAAAACTTTGTGGTTCAGGAGGAGGAGGTTATATTTTAGGTTTTACCAAAGATTATGAAGAAGCCAAAACTCATCTAAAAGATTTTGATACCGAAGTCATCTATAAATTTTGATTTATGGAGCAATTTACTTTTGAATTTGAAGATTTAAAAGGAAACTTTCAACTGTTTATTGACGAGAAGAAAGTGGGTGAAATTACATTTAAATACCAAAAAGAAAATGTTATTTCAATCAACCATACTTTAGTGGAAAAAGAATACCAAGGAAGAGGATACGGTAAAAAATTAGTCGAAAAAGTCATGGAATATGCTCAACAAAATGAACTGAATTTAACGGCTTCTTGCTGGTTTGCCGATAAATTAATCCAAGCTCATTACAATGGGTAATTTGAGCATTCGAAAGTTGCTGATTAAAACTTTGGCTCTTTTTACAGTCATTCGGGGGTATAATATTTTGATGCTGGTGATGGCGCAATATATGGCGAGTCTTTTTATTTTTAACGAAGGGCGAAATCATTTACAAATTTTATTGGACAAAAATCTAAATTTCATCATTTTGGCATCTGCGCTGAGTATTGCAGCCGGTTATATTATCAATAATTTTTATGATTTGGAAAAAGATGCTATTCAACGCCCTTTGCGTAACTATATTGAGCGTTTTATTTCACATAATTTTAAATTAACTACTTATTTAATTCTCAATTTACTCGCATTGGGAATTGCTTTTTTAGTTTCCCAACACGTTTTGATTTTCTTTTTGATTTATCAGTTTTTAGTTTGGTTTTATTCTCACAAAGTCAACCGGATAGTTGGACTAAATAATTTGTATTCTGTAATATTAATGGTTTTTCCTTTTTTTGCTTTGTTTTTGTATTACGAGAATTTTTCCAAAATTATATTTTTCCATGCCGGATTTTTATTTTTACTTCTGTTAATTATCGATGTACTCAAAGATTTGACGACTTCCGTAGCAGATTCTATTTACAATTATCAAACTTTACCCGTTATTTATGGTGAAAAAAAGACAAAATGGGTACTGAGTTTACTTATGATTTTGGT
>JAQVDG010000339.1 GCA_028698395.1 Weeksellaceae bacterium | reverse complement strand
GGGATATAAAAGTCCACGTAACGGTTTCGCCCGCACCGTTTCGTTTTGGTCACGGGACGAAAACGCAGGCTACGCACTCCCCCACTAGCCACAACCCCCAACCGTTACCTGCAAGCTTAGAAGAAAAAATCTGATAGATAATGAAAAACCCACGCACAAATACCACTTTTGGTTTTTTCCCCACCGGAAATGCCTATCAAAAAAACCAAAACAGGTATTTCACCTTCCCGCAAGAATAATCGTATATTTGAAGACTAAATATTAGACCTATATATTATGCCAATTTTTCAAAAATCAGTTTTAAATAAACACTTAGAAAACCTTAACAACGAAGAAGTTGAAAAGGCATATCAGGTTTTTAAAAAGAATTATAGTGTTTCAAAGATTGAAAGTATTAAAGAACTGAAAGAAGAAGAATACCAAGATGGCTTTTTAAGAGAAATATTTGTTGAAGTATTAGGATACACGCTCAAACCAGATGAAAATTTTAATCTAATCAGGGAATTTAAAAATCAAACTGATGGGAAAAAAGCAGACGGCGCAATTATAAAAAATGAAAATGCTGTTGCTGTTATTGAATTAAAATCATCTAAAACAAAAGACCTAACATTAGTTACACAACAAGCATTTAACTATAAAAACAATCAACCAGATTGCAAATATGTAATCACATCAAATTTTCAGAAACTTCGCTTTTATATTGATTACTCAAATGAACACGAAGAATTTGATTTATTCAACTTAACAAAAAATGATTTCAAAATTTTTTACTTAATCCTTAGAAAAGAAAGCATTTTTGATAATTTACCTCTCAGAATAAAAGACGAAACCCATTTCCACGAGCAAAAAGTATCAGAAAAGTTATATCAAGACTATTCAATTTTTAAACAAAGGCTGTTTAACAACTTAACAAAAAATCATCCTGATTTTGACAAACTTACATTATTTAAAAAGTCTCAGAAATTATTAGACAGGTTTTTATTTATTCTTTTCGCCGAAGATAGCGGTCTTCTTCCCCCAAACTCTATTTTGAGAGTTATAAAACGTTTTGAAATCCTGAAAGAAGAAGACGCTTACAAGCCACTTTACGAAATATTTAAGCAATATTTCGGGTATATGAATTTGGGGCGTAAAGGTAAAAACTCAGTTGATGATATTCCAGCTTACAATGGCGGTCTTTTTAAAGATGATGAACTACTTGAAAGTTTAGTTATTGACGATGAAGTTCTTATTGCTGATTTATCTAACTTGTCTGAATATGACTTTAATACTGAAGTGGATGTAAATATATTAGGACATATTTTTGAGCATTCTCTCAACGAAATCGAAGAAATAAGTGCAGAAATTCAGGGTATTATAACAGATGCAAGCAGGACAAAAAGAAAAAAAGATGGAGTTTTTTACACACCAAAATATATCACTCAATATATTGTTGAAAGCACTATTGGGGCGCTTTGCAAAGAAAAGAGAAAAGAACTTCAAATTGAAGAAGTAGAGTTTGACGGTACTTATAGAATGAAAGACGGCTCTTTGTCTGTTAAAGGAAAAAACCTTTTTAAAAGATTAAACGAATACAAAGATTGGTTACTTAGCTTAAAAATTGTTGACCCAGCCTGTGGCAGTGGTGCCTTCCTAAACCAATCTCTAAACTTTTTAATTGCAGAACATCAAAGCATTGATGACATAATTTCTGAACTTACTAATTCACCATTAAGATTGTTTGATGTAGATAAAAACATATTGGAAAACAACTTGTTTGGTGTAGATATAAATGAAGAAAGTGTTGAAATTGCCCAACTTTCTCTATGGTTAAGAACTGCACGAAAAGACCGAAAATTATCGAGTTTAAATAACAACATAAAATGTGGAAATTCTCTTGACCCAGTAATATTTGATTGGCAGAAAGAATTTCCTGAAATAATGGCTAATGGGGGCTTTGATGTTGTGATTGGTAATCCACCGTATATTAAAGAATACACAAACAGACAAGCTTTTGACGGTTTGCGCGAACACCATTGCTATCAAGGCAAAATGGATATTTGGTACTTGTTTGGCGCATTAGCACTTGAAATAGTAAAAAAGGAAAAAGGACTTATTGGTTATATTGCCCCAAACAATTGGATTACTAATTCAGGGGCTTCAAAGTTTAGAAATTTTGTTATAGGTAGCGGAAAATTCGTTGAGTTCATTGATTTTAGCGACTTTAAAGTTTTCGATTCAGCAGGCATTCAAACTATGATTTACATAATGAAACGCTCTGATGATAATGAAATATACAACTTTGAATTTGCTAAAGTTATAGATAGCAGAATTAAACACGCTGATGCTCAACTATTTTTAGAAAGAGTAAAAGACACAAGATTTGAATACTACACTACTGAAATTGAAAAGCAGAAATTTTTTGATACCACAATCAATTTTATAAATTCCAGTTTGTCAATTATCATTAATAAAATAAAATCAAAACAGAATTTTAATTTTGAAAATAAAGAAATAGCTCAGGGTATAGTCCCACCTCAAGACTTTTTAAATAGAACAAATAAAGAAATTTTAGGGAACGATTATAAAGTTGGTGAAGGCATCTTTAATTTAACCACTCAAGAAAAAAATGACCTAAACCTAACACCAAATGAACAAGAATTGGTTAAACCCTTTTTTACAACCAATGAATTAGGGCGTTTTTATGGTATTCCTAAAAATAATCTTTGGGTTATTTATACTGATTCCAGTTTTAAAAATCCAACGACAATTGAACCTTATCCAAACCTTAAAAGGCATTTAGACAGGTTTAGAGAAGTAATTACATCTGATAATAAACCATACGGCTTGCATAGGGCAAGAGAAGAAAAGTTCTTTAAAGGTGAAAAGATTATCTCACTTCGAAAATGTGTTAGACCAACATTTACATTTACGGATTTTGATTGTTATGTTTCTCAAACATATTTTTCAATCAAAACTGAACGGCTTGACCTTAAATTTTTAACAGGATTGTTAAATTCTAACTTAATCGCTTTTTGGTTAAAATTTAAAGGAAAAATGCAAGGCAATTTATATCAGGTTGACAAAGAACCACTTTTAAACTTGCCAATTATTAAACCAAGTGAAGAGTATCAAAACGAAATTTCAGAACTTGTTTCAAATATTATTGCACTAAAAGAGAAACAAATAGCCTATACAAATCTTTTAGTAAAAGCGCATAATGAGAATAATTTTGAGCGTGAAATTCAATTAGAGAAGGAATTAATTGCCATTAACAACAACATAGTTCAATCTGAGAACAGCATCAATTCAATTATTTACTCTCTCTATGATGTAACTGATTATGAAATTGGCATAATTGAAAAAAACATTGTAATGCCTAACTAAGCCACACACATTGCCAAGTCGCACAAGCCG
>JAQVDG010000338.1 GCA_028698395.1 Weeksellaceae bacterium | reverse complement strand
GTTACACATAACAAAGGAATCATGAATGGAGTCGATGCAGTGGTCATTGCAACCGGAAATGATTTTAGAGCGGTAGAAGCTTGTGCACACGCTTATGCTTCCCGTTCGGGAAAATATAGCAGTTTAACACATTGTGAAGTAAAAGACGGAATTTTTCATTTTTGGCTTGATTTACCTATTTCTTTGGGAACAGTTGGAGGTTTGACTTCCTTACACCCTTTGGTGAAGCTTGCTTTAGAAGTGTTAGGAAATCCAAATGCTGAAAAACTAATGGGAATTGTTGCCGTAGGCGGATTGGCTCAAAATTTCGCTGCGCTTCGCTCACTTGTTACCACCGGAATTCAGCAGGGGCACATGAAAATGCACTTATTGAATATTTTAAATCAATTGGAAGCCACCGAAAAAGAAAAAGAATATTTTGTTCATTATTTCAAAGATAAAACCGTTTCGCATCATGCAGTAATTAATGAATTTTGCAATTTACGAGGTGTGAGCAGTGTGGAAGAGTTGAAGAAGAATTAAAGCACTTTAATTTGTAATAAGGATGGCTTTTACGACTATTTAAGGAATGGATTTAGAAAATTATAAACAAAAAGCCAAAACACAGCAAGCAGAACACAAAAAATTCTTGGCTAAAATTAAACAAAAACCACCTAAGGATTTTGACCGGAAAATGCAGGAAATTCATGAAGAAGTTTTTCAGCGAATTGATTGTCTTTCTTGTGCCAATTGTTGTAAAACAACCGGGCCGCTTTTTACTCAAAAAGATATCGAACGCCTTTCTGCTCTTTTTAAAATAAAACCTTCTCAATTCATCGAGAAATACCTTCGGATAGATGAAGATAATGATTATGTGCTGCAATTCGTTCCTTGTCCGTTTTTAGGGAGTGATAATTATTGTTCAATTTATGAAAACCGGCCAAAAGCTTGTCGGGAATATCCGCATACCGACCGAAAAAAATTCTACCAAATCAATCATTTAACCTTAAAAAACACTTTAATTTGTCCGGCAGCTTATGAAGTAGTGGAAGAAATGCGAAAGAAATTCTAAGAGAATTTTATTCAATTCTAAAAGGCTGATGGAAGAATTTGTAATTTTGCTCAATGTCAGAAAATAAAAAATTTAAATCGGGTTTTGTAAATATCATCGGGAATCCTAATGTAGGGAAATCAACATTATTGAACGTTTTGATGGATGAAAAATTAGTGATTGCTACGCATAAAGCACAAACCACACGCCATCGGATTAAAGGGATTTTGACTACGGATGATTACCAGATTGTTTTTTCTGATACGCCCGGAATCTTAGAACCGGCTTATGAGCTTCAATCTAAAATGATGGAATATGTAAAAGAAGCTTTAATCGATGCCGATTTAATACTTTATATGGTAGAATTGGGCGAGAAAGAACCTAAAAATAAAGAGGTTTTCGAGAAAATTCAAAAGTTAAATATTCCCATTTTAGTTTTAATTAATAAAATCGATCAAGGCAATCAAGAACGTTTAGAAAAAGCAGTGGAACACTGGCATGAACTATTGCCTTCAGCTGAGATTTTACCGATTTCGGCTTTAGAAAAAGCAAATATTGAGTTTTTAAAAGCAAAAATCATTCAGCTTTTACCTGAAGGGCCTTTGTATTTTCCTGCTGACCAATTGACCGATAAAACGGAGCGTTTTATTGTAAATGAGGTAGTTCGAGAAAAAATATTGCTGAATTATAAAAAAGAAATTCCTTATGCTGTTGAGGTTGTTACACAATTATTTAAAGAAGGTTTAGAATTGATTCAAATCGAAACCGATATTTATGTAGAACGCGACACCCAAAAAGGAATTTTAATCGGACATAAAGGGGAATCATTGTCCAAAGTAGGAAAAGAAGCACGAGAAGATTTGGAAAAGTTTTTTGACAAAAAAATCTTCCTGAAGCTATTTGTTAAAGTCAAAAAAGACTGGCGGAAAAAAGATGGCGATTTAAAACGATTTGAGTATTAGGTTTGTTTTTCAAAATAAAGAATACTATGAAACCGGATTGGGATAAACTGTAATTAGCTGAATCTATATTTTTATTCCAATTTAATTTCTATTATAGAAACTATAGTAATAGAGCCTATAAAGCCTTCTCCAGTATAGTTTCCAACAAAATCACTTCATAAATCTATAGAAATTATAAAAATCCAAAACAAATTCCCGAATTTTGGGCACATAAATTATTGGTCATGCCACTTTTATTAATCGATAACAACGATTCTTTTACGTATAATATCGTCAATATTTTGTACGAAATTAATTGTGCTTACCAAGTCATTAACTATGATGAGTTGAAAATCAAGGATTTGGTTAATTTCTCTCATATTGTTATTTCTCCCGGACCGATGAAACCGGAAGATTTTCCACTTTTGAATCAGGTGATTGAACATAGTTTGTTTGATAAAAAACCTTTATTAGGAATTTGTTTGGGGCATCAGGCAATTTGCACTCACTTTGGCGGAACCTTATATCGTCTTGAAAATGTAGTTCACGGTCAGAAAAAGCAAATTAAAATTATCCAAAATTCAATCATTTTCAATGGACTTTCACAAACAATAGAAGTGGGTTTGTATCATTCGTGGGCAGTTTCTCCTGATGATTTCCCTGATGAATTAGAAATTACGGCACAATCCGAAAATTGCATTATGGCAGTGCAGCATAAAATTCATCCAATATACGGCATACAGTTTCATCCGGAGTCTTTTCTCACTCCATTTGGTAAAGAAATTCTAATTAATTTTACAGAATTAAGATGATGGATATTTCAAGATTTTCAAAACAAATTTCAGAATTTACAACTCAAAAAATTCCATATTTCTTTTTGATAGATTTTGAAATGAAAAGACCGGTTATTTGTCGATTGGAAGAGGCTGAGAAAAATGGAATTCTGTATAACATCAACGGAAAAACAAATGCAAAAGAAAAAATTCAAATTCCGAAAGTCGAGTTGAGTTATACCCCAATTGCTCCGAAAATTTATACTGAAAAAATTAATGCAGTTATTGAAGAATTGAAAAAGGGCAATACGTTTCTCTTAAATCTCACTTTTCCAACGCCGATAAGTTGTAATTTAAGTTTGAAAGAGATTTTTTATGCAAGTAATGCACCTTATAAATTATTTTTTGAAGATGAATTTGTTGTTTTTTCACCGGAAAGTTTCATTCAAATTAAAGAAAATCAGGTTTTAACTTTCCCGATGAAAGGAACGATTGATGCGAATGTTCAAAATGCAGAACAAATGCTTTTGAATAATGAAAAAGAAGCTTGGGAACATCATACAATTGTGGATTTGATGCGTAATGATTTGTCCATAATTTCTAAAAAGGTGAAGGTTGAACGGTTTCGTTACTTAGAGAAAATAACAACCCATAAA
>JAQVDG010000337.1 GCA_028698395.1 Weeksellaceae bacterium | reverse complement strand
CTCCGAATGAGCTTGGCGTTCAAGTAGAATGGCGTTTAGAGGTTACTTGTACCAATTCAACCACAACCGTTCATTCTGACACCGCAACCTTTACAACTGTAATGACCTATTGTCAACCAACCTTTACATATACATCAGACTATATTGAAAGTTTCAGCTTAGAAGATATTGAAAACTTAAATAGTGGATTTAGTCCGGGAGGTTATGGCGATTTCACATCAATGTCCACACATTTAGTAGAATCTTCTTATAATGCAACTTTAACAAGTTCATCCGGCTCAGGAAACCACGGAGTATCCATTTGGATTGACTTTAATGATAATGGAACTTTTGAAGAATCGGAAAGAGTAGGTTATCTAAGTAGTATTCAACCGAATCAAACAGTTCAAATACCAATGGATTTATCCGATGCACTTACAGGTGAACACAGAATGAGAGTAGTTTATCAGTATAATGTTGCAGGAAATACGATTGACCCATGTGTGTCTGCGTCTTTTGGTGAAGCAGAAGATTATACAGTTATAATCGGAGAATCCGGACCGGAATTTGACTGTTTCCAAACTACTCCAAGTAATGGATTTGAAGACGGTCTCGGAAACTTAGCTGACTTAGAATTTGCTAACGACTTTACAGTAGAAACAAATCAAACATTTACAGTAAACCGATTCCGTTTTAATGTTATTCTTAATGCAGGTCAGGATATTGATGCAGTTGACTTGAGATTCTATGAAGATACAAACGGAAGTGGGCCTGGAGATTTTATAGAAGAAAAATTAGGATTAGTTCCTGTATCAAGTGAAATTATAGGAGCTGTAGGTACTTTTGATGTACGACGAGTAACGGTTGTTCTGTCAGAACCGGCAATCTTAACCGGGAATACTGAAGCTCAATCTGTTTACTGGATAGGTTTACAAGTAGATACAAATGCAGGAAACACCTATTTAGAAGTAACTTCAGATTTAAATACACCGAATCAGACTTATTTCTATACCGGTGGTGCTTGGGTTTCTTCAACAGCAAGTTCTGGAACTGCTTACGATGGCGTAATTGAAATATTAGGTCTGTGTGAAACTTTAGATGGATTAAGCATGGATAAATTCGATTTCGCTTATTATCCGAATCCGGTTAGAGATGTACTAAATATTACTTCTCAAAAAGCAGTGAAATCAGTAGAGGCATTCAACTTAGCAGGTCAAAGAGTAATAAGTACTACAAAAGTTCAACAAGGTCAGGTAGATGTAAACTCCTTGACTCCGGGAACTTATGTATTCCGAGTTACTTTAGAAAATGGACAGGTGGAAACCTTTAAGATTATTAAAAAGTAAATAGTTAAATAACTAAAAAACAGAAACGCCTTCCACTCGGAGGGCGTTTCTTTTATTAAATGATTTTGATTCAGGCTAAATTCTAACAATTACAGCCCGAATCGGTATCTTTTACACCTAATTTTTTCAAAATTTGATGCAGCAGACACCAATTAGTAATGGAATTCTGAAATAAGTTCACACCGACAAAAACGGAAATCCAAAGCCAGTTGTTGTTATCGGTAAAATAAGTCAATAGAAGGCTTAGTAAAATAAGCGTTCCTGCAAAAGCGTGTGCGATTCTGTTGTACATAATTATTTTGTTTCAAGTTTATATTTATTCCAAGTTTCAGTTTGCTACTGAATGGAGTTCATTGTTAAATTGATTGATTTACATCCAAACAAGCCACATGAATTTTTGTGTTCACAGCCTGTTTACGGTTGAATTCTTCAAAACTTTCAAAAAGCTCATCAATACACTGATTTTCAATAAAAACAGTGAAAAGCAGTGAGGCTGTCGGAATATTCTCCGACATAAAGCTGGCTTGTAAACTTCCACCGTTGGAGTAACCTCTGACTTCCTGATAAGAAAAAGATTGTACACCTGAATGTTTCAGTATCTTTTTCACATCTTTCTCGTATTCTTCAATACAGGTGACCAATAATAATTTCATTTTTTTATGTATTTTATATTTTCATTAATTACTAATCTCTATTTATGCCCTTAATCTTCATTATTTTTCCATTTTTTCCGTTCGGTCATATAATAAACCACAGGAACCACCAATAAAGTGAGTAGAGTGGAAGCTACTGCACCGAAAACTAATGAAATTGCTAATCCTTGGAAAATTGGGTCGAATAAAATAATCGCTGCACCAATCACCACTGCACCGGTCGTTAAAAGAATCGGAGTAGTCCGTACTGCACCGGCTTCGATAATAGCTTCTTTCATTGGTGCACCATCTTTCAGCCGGATTTCAATAAAATCAATCAACAGAACTGAATTCCGCACCATAATTCCGGCGAGTGCAATCATTCCGATAAATGAAGTTGCAGTAAAATAAGCATCAAGCAGCCAATGCCCGAATACAATCCCAATCAATGAAAGCGGAATCGCCACCATCATCACAAAAGGTGTTTTGAAATCCTGGAACCAACCGACAATCAACATATAAATGATAACCATTACCACCATAAATGCAATTCCCAAATCTCTGAACACTTCAAGTGTAATTTGCCATTCACCGTCCCATTTCACCGTGAAGTTTTCTTCGCTTTCGGGTTGCCCCATATAAAGTTCCTCGATTTTGTAACCGGCTGGGATATTTATTTGTTGTAATTTTTCGTCCATTCCCAAAATTGCATAAGCCGGACTTTCCAATTCACCTGCCATATCGGCCATTACATAAACTACTCTTTGTTGGTCTTTTCGGTAAATTGATTTTTGAAGTTCATCTTTTTTGACTTTGACCAAATCATTCACAGATACCATACCCATTTGCCCTTTGACTTTCATTTGAGTAATATCTTCCATTGAGGTTTTATCGGCATCATTGAGCTTCATTACAATATTAATTGGTTGATTAGAAGCTTCATCATAAAGATTTCCAATTGGATGTTCACCCATTAAATAAGTGAGATTACCCACGATTTGACCGGGCGCAACGCCATTGAGCATCGCTTTTTCTTTATCAAATTCAAGTTTATATTCTACTTGTGGATCTTCAATCCGAGTGTCAATATCGACCACATCATCGGTTTGATGAAGGATTTGTTCAATTTGTCGTGCAATTTTAACCTGTTCTTCATAATCAGGCCCGTAAATTTCTGCTACAATAGTGGATAAAACAGGTGGTCCCGGAGGAACTTCAACTACTTTCACATTAGCACCGTATTTTCCGGCGATTTCTTGAATTCCCGGACGAATTCGTTTTGCAATATCATGGCTTTGTGCTTTTCTGTCGTCTTTTCCTTGTAAATTTACCTGAATATCGGCCGTATTACTCGCGCCACGCATATCATAATGACGAACTAAACCATTAAAAGTAATTGGTGCAGATGAACCAATAAATGATTGATAATTTACTACTTCCGGA
>JAQVDG010000336.1 GCA_028698395.1 Weeksellaceae bacterium | reverse complement strand
GGAAGTGCCAATCCAACGATAGAAACACTAACAAGAATCGCTAATGCCCTAGAAGTAAAAGTGGACGATTTAATTAAGAAACAAAGTAGATAAAAAATGAAAATTGATGATTTAAATCAGAAACGAAAGGATTTACTAAATTCAGATAAAAAATCTGAAAAGTATTTTTATAATGATATTCAAAATTTTGCTCGTGAAATCGAAAATTATTATTATGGTGATAAAAGCAAGTATAAAGTTCTCTCGGAAATACTAGTAAATTTATATCAAAATGCCTTGCCGCTCGTAAAAGACGATGATTTTGGTTACAAGTCAGTAAAAGATGAAGTCACAAGAATATTATTAGAAATTACTGGGTTTGGTATAGAAAAAGAGCTTGAAGTTCAAAAGTATTTTTTAAAAAAGTTCAAAACTAAAATTGATAATGAAAGCTTAACTGAACTTATTATCAAAGTGTTGGATAAATACTTGGATTTGCAAGGAACTGAAACAAGTTTAGGCGAAGATGGGAAATCAATTGGAATCAAATCCTTTTATATAAACCTAAACGAGAATGTAAGAGATGTCCGAAAAAACGCCTTGCAACTACTTTTTGAAATTACGAATAAGCATTCCCAAAAATATGAATTAGTCAAATCGGTGATTTCATCAATCAAATCAAATATTCATTCACTTGCATATATCCAGCAAAACGATAAAACGGTAAAGGGTCAAAAATTAGTTAGAGAAGAAATTGTACAAGCCCTAAAAATACTTAAAAATATAAAGAATTTGTATAATGGTTCTAAAATTGATCACTTGAATATTTGGCACGAAATTTCATTAGCTTTCTGGGATCCGTATGAAGATGATTGGGAAATAAAGAATATTGACGAAGCGAAGAAATTAAAAGATGAAATTTGGTCAAACGGAAATTATCTTCTATTTAAGGCAATTCTTCGCCCAGGATATAAATTTTCAGACAATATTCCCGAAATAGCAAAGGGGGTTAAAGAAGAAAATATTGAACTACTTGAAGATATAATCAAGTTCGCGGAAAACGAGAAATCGATCTATAACTCAATAAAAACTTTTTTCTATTATTTAGGTAGCAACAAAGTTATTGAAAAAATAATTGAAAAAGCACTGGCCGACGAAAAATCATATCTTTGGTATTATATTGGCTTCGCTTTTTCGAAGGTTAAAGATGCAATAGTTTTCGGCAAAACAGTAAAACCTGACAGTATTGTAAAAATTAAATCCACGATTGATGCTTTTTATCATGTTGGTTATCTGCCCGGCAAGGATGAGAAAGAAATAAACGACTGGGAAAAACAACCGGATAAAACCAAAAAAGAAATTTACAGTTTTTTATTAAAGCAAATAAAACTTGGGACAGGACTTATCAAGAAAGATCAAAGTGAAATATTCTGGTGGAGCAGTTCTACTTCTGCTAGCACAAAGGCAATCTTTGAAGATAACAATACTGCTGATTCGTTAAAGCTTTTTGAAGAAATTTTAGATGATTTTTCAGAAAAAGAAGAATATAGCAATTATTTATTTAATGCTGTAGCTGATTCGCTGTGGCTACTAAAAAAACAGGATATTAGCAAATCTCCTGCATCTATAGCAGAATTACGAAGAATTCTGGACAAGTTTGTCAATTCCGGACCGTCGAGTCAAAGCACTGAAGCATTCTTTAATTCAATTGCAAAAGTTGACATACTTCTTTTGCTGGATTTTTACTTAAAAAGATTAAATGCTGATCTAGACATATCTTTCCATGACAGAATCCCATTTACTCATGATTTTGTTTTTTCTGATATAAAAAAGGATATTTCAAAAAAAGAAATTGATGAGGTTCTAGAAAAGATCACAAGTTTTAATAATGAGAAAGTTAAGAAATTTGGATATCGGAACATCTCAAGAATCTTTGTTGATTTTGGAAAAAACACAGACATTAACTATGCCATCGGCTGGTTTAAGGATAATTACCTAAAGAAAAATAAAAATAATTACAGCGCTATTAATGCGGTATCATTACTCCAAGATTATGATGATTATTCCAATGAAATTTTCTGGGATTTTCTGGAATGGGTAATGACGACCTTTGACTCGAAAAAAGTGCGAAGCGCGATTTGGGGAACATATATTTCTGGTTCGATTGATCTGGAAAGAATAAAACAAAAAGAAAAAGCATTGAACAAGTGGCTAAAAAGCAACAACAAGAATGTAAAACTCTTTGCCATGAATGAACTCAAACGACTCCAACAGGAACGGAAGGAGTGGCAGTAATGGATGACGATCAACGCAGACAGTTAGCCACTGGAGAAATAGAGATCAAAACAATTGATGGCTTTAATAATTTAGATGAATACGGGGATATTCCAGAAGATTTTGTGGAAATATACAGGGCATGGGCCATGGCCATGAAAGAAAAAATCGTAGGGTGCGAATCACAAGAGTCGTGTATCACATGCTGCTATAATAAAACAACAAGTCAATACAAAATTGAGTGTCTGAAACCACTTTTCTATTATTTCACGGGAAAAGTCCCAACTGATACGCACCATGGTTCCGAAGTATTTGACGCTGAAGTGCAGTCAACTGATCGCACTGGTAATATCCCAATAATTACTTCTGGAGCTGTTGCAATGAAGAAGTATGCTTCTGTAATTACCGAAGGTTCCAATGATGGTGCAAAACTTTTTCAGCAAATTTACAAGTTATCGAGGATTGATTCCATAAAAATAATCATTATAGCTGCAATACCTAACAATGCTCTGAGAACGACCATAAGAGATTGCCTAATTAGAAATGAAAAATTATTTTTATTCTTAGACGAAAAAACATTGATGAAGATGCTATACCTTAGATCAAAGAAAGATTATGAGTACTCAATAGAGAACTTAACAAACACGATCATAAATTTCATTGAAAAAATTCAACAAAGGAGTAAATAATGGATTCATTGATTTATCAATTACCTAAAATTGTTGATGAAGGAAAAAAGGAAGTCGAAAGGATGCTCGAAAGAATTCAGGGTAATAATAAACTTGCGTTGCAAACAAATGAGTATGTCTTACCGTCGAAAGATGCGACCGGACTATTTTCTGGTAGAAACGAAAAAGAGATAAATGAAGAATGGAAAAACAGATTAATTTACGGTGATAATCTTTTGGCTATGCAAGCACTCCTAACCGGCGATAAGGAGAGCAATTTACCGTCTATGAGAGGAAAAATTGATCTCATTTACATTGATCCACCATTTGATAGTAAGGCAGATTACAGAACAAAAGTAACTTTGCCTGGGGCTGACTTAGAGCAAAAACCGGCAGTAATAGAACAATTCGCCTACGCCGATACTTGGAAAGACGGCACAGTAAGTTACCTCAAAATGCTATACCCACGTTTAGTTTTAATGCGAG
>JAQVDG010000335.1 GCA_028698395.1 Weeksellaceae bacterium | reverse complement strand
TATAGATATTTGCTAGTTAAGCAATGCAATCAATTAGGAAAAATTATTCCTAATGTTTTTGAGGAAATCGCTGATTATACAGAATTACTCCTTCCTGACAAACTTCTTGCTGAAGGTTCTGTAATTAGAGATTTAGTGGAAGAAATAGAGGAATATGATTGGAAAATAGATTTATAGATTGAGAACTTCCCTCTAAACAAGGTTACATTTCTTGCCTTTGAGTAAATCACTTCACTTTCAGGATAGTATTTCTTTAATATGTCTGCAATTGCCTTATTTGCTTGAGATGTTTCGACAAGTTGACGATTAATAAAGATGGCGAGATCCTGATCTGATAATGGCTCCACTCTTATCAATCGATTATATTTATTATCGTCAATAAAGTTTTCTTTTAAGAGTGACTGCCAGAATGGTTTCATTCGTTGAATAATTTCATAGTTTAAAGGGTAGACATCAGCTTTGTCTTTATTGGACTTGTTAGTAACAAGACACAAGTTGCTGATACTATCATCATCAATTTTTGATTGTGGAATAATATGGTCAATATCATACTTATCAGTCATGAGTTCATTGATACTAATCGATTGACCAGTATACATACATTTTCCTTGTTGGATAAAATATAGAAGCAATTTTTTTGGCTTAAAATCCGCATCCTTTCGGGATACTATTTCTTGATAGAGGGCTTTCAAGTGTTCATTGTCTTTTAGAATCGGTTTATATAAATTAATCAATTTTTGCTGACGAGATATTTTTCTCTCAGGCTTGCCTTCTTCTCTGGTTACTTCAATAAAAATCTTGTTTGGTTTACTGTTCGTGATGGATATGATTTCATCAATAATATGAATGGCTTTTTTGACAGGTCTTTTGACAGAAGGAGAAATGTACATCTCATCAATATAGTCGTTTATTGTCATATTCTCACTATAAGTCAAATTATACTTGTATAGTAACTCTTGAAGGTTAAAGCGTTTATCGTATAAAACTTGTTGGAGAGTAAGTTGCTCATCTCTCATGATATCGATGATAGAAATAATTTCACCAGTCTTTAAGTTAGTCAAAACATTGTCTTCTTGAAGCTTGCTGTACCCTGTCAAAAATGCTCTCGAGAGTGAACTCCAACCCGAGAACTTCATTTTTGAAATCGTTGATAATTGTTCTTTCGTTAGGATGTTTTTGAAATCTGAATAAAGTTTGTTTTTGAAAACAATTCCTTCAGGAAATATTGTCGAATAAAATACGATTTTCTCGATTAACTCTTTGTACTTATCGATTGACTCACCAAAAATGGGCAGAAACTTGTGATAAGTGCTGAGCGATAATTTTGCAGTTTCATCAATGCCACTAAGCGCCTCAACCACAATGTTATTTGCCATAAGCAGTTTCATTATCATATTAGTCGTTACAGTTTTCTTTTGTTTGACAAAATTAAAAATTAATTGCTTTGTGTCATAATCTATCAATTTTCCATTTACTTTCAGACAGTTCAGTGTGTTTAGCACAACAAACTCTTCAAACAAAAGTGACTCTTTGGGTAGTACGTCTTCTCCTTTTAAATAAACGCACTTATTCGTCATTTTCATGATAAATGCTTGCGCACTTTTTTCAATATCTATAATACTTCCAAAATTCCATGGTTTGACCTGTTCGTCACTCTTACGCACGACCCAAGAGAACTTGCTCCTATTGTCTAATGGTCCTACATAATAGGGGATTCTAAAAGAGATTAGAGATTTTATTTTATCAATAACGTTTATTCCTTCTTCAATGTCATTCAAAAAAGGATAGAATTTTGCGGCATTTTGTAATATTAAATCTAATTGGTATTCATTAAATTGATAGGGTATCGTCGCATTGTCTTTTGTATCTAACCTTGGCATAAATACTTTTTCTTCAATATCCGAGAGTATTTCTTTTGCAAGAATCGTTTCAAGGTTTCTGTCGATAATAACCTTCTTAATATAATCTAAAAAGTCCTGGTAACCCTTTTTATTCACACTCGTCTTCTTTGTATTTGATTTATTTGAACCCACATAAGAGGGATAATTTGCATTCTTACTTTTAGTGTCTCTAAAAATGGAAAAATAAAGCTCTTTATCTCTTGTTGATTTAATTAGTAATTTCAACTTTTTTAAGTCTTCGCTGTGCTTCTCATACCTTTCCACCATGGTTTCACAAACCAACTTTTTCCCTTTCATCAGTCTAACAATAACAATATGATCATATAATCGTTTTAAAGAATCTAAAAAGACAATATCGTCTCCTAATTCTTTTGCTAGTAAAGGATATTTTTCTGTGTCGTAAGTTGGTGAAGATAAATCAATTGTTTCTTTTTCAACCGTCTCTGAAAGTATCAAATGCGAAAAAAGATTCTTTGTTTTTACAGCACCGCCTGATATAAGCCTGAATGCTGCTTTAATCGACTTATCCGAACATTCAAAGAGGGTTTCCAATCGGGACGAAGTATTGATTACACCACTAGTTTTTCGAACCACTTCATTGAATGATTCTATATGATTGGAACTAAAAATTACTGGAAGTTCAGCCGTTAGTAAATAGTCGTTTAATTCCTCAAATATTAAATTAATTTGCTCGTATTCAAACTCATCGATGTTTATTCTTTGATCAGCCAGAACGAAATGACCTCGATATTTAACGAGGTGATGAACAGCTAAATAAATATAGCGTAAATCAAATTTAGTATCCTTATTCTCAATTAAATCTTTTTGCAAATGATATATGGTTTTATATTTTTTGAAAAATTCTTTATCTGTAAAATCTTTATCAGAGAACAAGTTGAATCTTGAAGAGTTAAGCAATTCATTTTTGTCTTCGGAAAAGTAAGCACTGTTATTTAATCTTAGAAAAAAGTATTGATCGATTTTATGCATTTCATCTTTAAACAAATCTTGAAGCAACAACACTCTTTGTCTTCTTCGTTGTAATCTTCGTCTTGTTGTCCTATACACTCTTCGTTTTTCTGCTGTTTCTGCCGCATCAAAGAGATTAACCCCCCACGCACTCTTGTGTTTAAGATGTAGTAATTGATAGTTTTCATCACTGGTAGCCCACCCAACACTGTTTGTTCCAATATCTAGACCCACAAAATATTTTTTATTGTTCATTTGACAATCCCCCTATCATGCAATAAAATAAAAAAGTAGATAACATTACGAGTTCAAATAAAGCTATTGCTTAATGTTAACCTTGTAGAAGGTACTCGCGTGAGCGAGTTTTTTTAACTAATGCCATCATAATATATAAATAAACGAAAATCTATAAAAAAAGACGCCGTTTGGCGTCTATAAAATATATATTTGAGTATTTGTTGCAAGAATACGAGGAGAAATATATATTTTATTAAGCTTTAACAAGTGCTTGGCCAAGGGCCTTTGCAGCTTCTTTAGC
>JAQVDG010000334.1 GCA_028698395.1 Weeksellaceae bacterium | reverse complement strand
ATGGGACTGTAACAGAAAGGCGGCATTTTGATGCCTGGGGAAATGTTTCCAAATACACGAACTCTTGGGGTGTAACCCAAACGGATCCGGATCTGACCGGCGGAGAATTTTTCTTTGACCGGGGCTATACCGGTCATGAACATTTCTTCCGGGTGGGAATTATCCACATGAACGGCAGGATTTATGATCCGGTGCTGAAAGGATTTATGAGTCCCGATAACTTTGTGCAGGATCCGCAAAACTCACAGAATTTCAACCGTTATGCCTATTGTCTGAACAATCCGCTGATGTACACTGACCCAAGTGGAGAAATCGCATTTGGTGTGGCGGTATTAATTGGCGTCGTGATATCGGCCGCAGTTTACACGGGGGTGTCACTGTACCAAGGCAATTTTACATGGGGCGGTTTGCTGAAAAGTTCATTGATTGGTGCTGTTAGCGGAGCTGCCGCATTTGGTGTGGGAGAAATAGCCTCTGCTCTTTTTACAGATATCTGTGCAAGCACGACTACTCTAACTGCTGCTCAGGTCAATCTTATTGTTGCAGCTCCTCAGGCTATTTTTCATGGTTTCAGCCAGGGATTTATAACCGGAATAAGCGGTGGAGATGTGGGGCAGGGTTTTGTAAGCGGCATGCTAAGCAGTGTAGTCAGCTCTGTGGTACAAACGGGAGGAAGCTCTTTCATGGGTAACGGAGATGCTGCTACTATTCTTTTCGGCACAGTTTCCGGAGGTTTTTCTGCTGAGCTTACAGGAGGTAACTTTTGGCAGGGGGCTGCTACGGGATTGGTGGTGAGTGGGTTGAATCATGTGGCGCATAGGATGAAATTCCGTTCTGATCTAAGGGCAGAATTACGTGAAAATGGCATTGATCCTAATGAAGTTCCTGATTTTGATAAATCTTCTATCGTTGAGTTGTTGTCAAAGTCACCTACACTCAAGGCGTTATGGGAGAAGGCAGGTTATATAGGGTTTGACTTACCTAATGATCAGAGGTCAGGTGTTAATGGAGAAGTTAATGAAACATTGATGCGGGATAGTAAGGGACAATACACTTCGCATACAGCCAAGAGTGTAATTCTTTATAAGTCAGCATTTAAAAATTTCGGAAGATTAGCTTATACTACAGGGCATGAATTGGTACATGTTTTTCATATAAATTCAGGGTTTACTTTGAAAATATTCAATGAAATGGGGTTAATAAAGGGGCGAAATTATTTAGAAACTCTGGCACATACGTGGAATATAAATCACGGAGATGAAAGTAGCAAAGTAAAAATAAAATATTACCAATGAGAAGATTAAAAATCCTGATCTTAATTGCTCTTTTATTAGGCATAGGTTGTAATAAGCAGAACGTAACGTTGACGTTACAAAAGGTAATTAACAGCCAAGTCTATTTTAAAATAGAAAATAATAAGTACGAATTTATAGAAGTATTAATTCCCAAGAACAGATATTTATGTTATGAAGGATCACCTTTGATTTATGAAAACTATTTTATATTATCAATTATTGGAAGTCAATCTGAACAAGCTTATGTTCCAACATATTATTCTCATATTGTGCCAACTATAGAAGAACTTAAATTAGATGATTATGAAATTATAAGAATAGGGATAAATGGCGAATATGAGGGGAAGTTGAAAATCCCTCAGGAACAAGAGTCTGCTTGTATTTTAAGACCAATTATAGAACACAAAATAGGATTGGCAATCGTAATGAAAAATGAAACAGACACAATCGTATATAAATCCAATTTGGTAGAAGTAAAAAGATGATAGTACACATTCAGAAATTTAACTTATGGCAGAGCCCGCTGCCAAGATTGCCCCCCTGCCCACGTAGCAAAGGCGGCTATACAGGCTACCGGTCACGGCTTCACACAAGGCGTAATTACGGGAGTTTCAGGAGGGAGTTTTGACCAAGGCTTTTGGAGTGCTGCAATAAGCAGTGTAGTAAGTACGTTTGTACAAACAGGAGGAGTAAAGGTCTTTGGTAGTGGAGACGTTGCTACCGTGCTATATGGCACGGTTTCCGGTGGGCTTAGCGCAGAGCTTACAGGCGGCAACTTCTGGCAAGGCGCAGCCACAGGTTTGGCCGTGAGTGCGCTGAATCATGTGGCGCATAGAGAAGTAGTGAAAAGAAATTTCAAACAAATTTTAAGGGATAATGAAATCAATCCCAATGCCAATCCTGGTAACACGGTTGAGGAATTAATTAATTCTGCAAACACGCTGTTGGAGTTAGATGTTTATAAAGACATTAAAGGTAATCTTAAAGGTGCAGATATAGAATATGAATTTGGAGGAGTGGGGTCGTACAAAACTCCCGATGGAAAAACTATAACTCTTTCAGAAGGAGGATTGATGACTGCAAATGGGGGAAATAGTTATAAAATAAACATTTACCAAGGATCGATCAGTAAAATGTGGAAATTTGGTTTTGTTTTAGGAAAGGAATTGTATATGGTAGGACTTATAAATAATGGTACTTATAATGGTTGGATAAATCAAGGGAGAACAGCTAACTGGGCTGCCGCTAACTTAGAAGTTCAATCATATAGAAATTGGGTATTACTTTATACTCCTAGCCAACTTGGATTACATAATTCAAACTATAATTATTGGTTAAGATTAAGGGATAGAAATTAAACAATTAAGTTATGAAAATATCATTTTTTCTCATCGTTTTTTTTCTAACATTTCAAAGAAATAATTCCACTGAAATGTTAGAAATCACAAAAGTTAACAAGTCAGAAAATGGAATTGATTTAGATTTCAAAATAGTAAACAACTCAAATATAGATTATTACTATATATTTAATGAGTCACAAGTTTCCTTTATTGATAATTTAAGTAAAATCGAATCTTTTGGATTGAATATAGAAATCACAAATTCCCAAAATGATAAGGTCTTAAATTATATAGGCTATCCATATTTAAATCCAAAGGAAATGAATAAAGCAATAAAAAATGAAGAAAAAATTAATCCATTTAGATTAGTAGTGAAGAATGGTAAAGAGAAAGCATTAAAAATTAATACTAGTAAATATTATACGATACAACATTTAAAAAATCAACTTCAATATAAAGAATTGTTAAACATTTCAGATTCTCTTTTTGTTCGTATAATTTATAAACAAGATAGCGTAAAAGTAAAATCACTTATAAAAGCCCAGAAATATGATTCTTTAGTAAAAAACAACATCAAAATTTTCCATGGCACAATTTCCAGCAACAAAGTCCCGTTGAAAATAAAAGAATAAGCATCGATGAACAACTCTACCACAGATTATAACATCATGAAAGACACCTTTACCATATTATTCGGCGGTGGTATTTTTGCTAAACTCACCGGGGAGGACGGAGCGTTAAGAAAATGTCCGGTGGACATTTTTAGCGAACGGG
>JAQVDG010000333.1 GCA_028698395.1 Weeksellaceae bacterium | reverse complement strand
CCCTGATGAAACAAAAGCTGACTTCCTTAACGAAGTTATCAAAAATATACAGGAAGCCAATTATGACGAAGTTACCGAAAATGGAATTCTGCAATTCATTGATGATTTGGTTAGTGGTAAAATAGAACTTAGGGCACATCCAAAAAAGAAAATTCATGCAAAGGTTTATATTTTCAGACCTGCAACTTTTAATGAATATGCTCCTTGTGAGGTAATTACCGGTTCATCGAATCTGACCGATGCCGGACTTGGTGCAAACCCAGAATCTAACTATGAGTTTAATGTTAGCCTACGTGATTACGAAGATGTAAAATTTGCAACCGAAGAGTTCGAAAGGCTTTGGGCTGAATCTGTACCCATATTACAGGCAGAAGCAGAAAGAATTAAAAATCAAACCTATTTGCGTGATGATTTTACTCCGTTTGAGTTATACATAAAAATGTTAATTGAATATTTCGGCAAGCGTGTAGATTACGACCCTTACAATATTGATTTGCTTTTACCGCCTAAATACTTACGGTTAAAGTACCAATCGGATGCTGCCAATCAGGGCTATGCCATTATGATGAAGCATAACGGTTTTGTACTGGCTGATGTGGTTGGTTTGGGAAAAACAATTATTGCCTGTATGATTATTAAAAAGTTCATCTATGAAAATGGTACTCATACAAAGGTTTTGGTGGTTGTACCTCCCGCCATCGAAGATAGCTGGAGACGAACAGTTAAAGATTTTGAACTGGATAATCATTTTACTTTTATTACGCTTGGAAGCTTACATAAGATACTCGACCGAAACAATTATTCTTATCCCAATCCTGAGGAGATTGATTTAATTGCAGTGGATGAATCGCATAAATTCAGAAACGATTATACCGAAATGTATTTGGCTTTGCAGGAAATTTGCAAAATGCCAAGGGCAAGAGCTGCTGAAAACGGAGATTCAAGAAAGAAAGTAATATTGATTTCTGCAACTCCACTAAACAACAGGCCACAGGATATTGAAAACCAACTTTATCTTTTTCAGGACAGAAGAAACAGCACGCTCGAAAACATCAGAAATCTGCAAGAATATTTCAAGCCAATAAACGAGCAGTATAAAAAGCTGGCTTACGAGAAAAAGCTCAACATCAAAAAGCTGAAATCTTTATTTCAGAAATTGCGTGATGATGTGGTAGAACCGCTTGTAATCCGCAGAACAAGAACAGATATCGAAAGCAACAAGGAATATTTGGAAGATCTGGAAGTTCAGGGAATTAAATTCCCCAAAGTGGGCGACCCCATTGCGCTCTACTATGAATTAGACGGAAAGCTTAGCGAGCTATTTTTCGATACTGTCTCGCTCATTACTAACCTCGATGAAGAAGGGAATAAAATTGAGGGTTTAGGATATTACCGTTACCGTGCCATTGAGTTTTTAACCAAGGAGGAAGACAAGAAAATATACGGTAATGTGGAATCCATATCAAGCAGGTTATCTGCAATAATGAAAACGCTTTTGGTTAAGCGTCTTGAAAGTAGTTTTTATGCCTTTACCCAATCATTAACCAGATTTAAAAAGGCAATAGATAACATGCTGGGAATGTTTGATGATAACAGGGTATTTATCGCGCCGGATTTAGACATAAACAAGCTATTGGAAGAAGGTTTAAGCTACGATGAAATTGAAGCCAAAATCAACGAAAAAGGCGGAAACAACAAGGAATACAAGAAAGATGCTTTTGATAAAAAATTTATTACCTTGCTCAAGCAGGATAAAGAAAAAGTGGATGATTTAATCGAACGCTGGAACAAGGTAAAGAAAGACCCAAAACTGATTGAATTTGCAAAGCAAATTCAGGAGGAATTTTTTAAACCAAACCAAAATATTAGTGGCAAGCTGATTATCTTTTCCGAATCAAAAGAAACGGCAGAAGAACTCACATCAAAACTTACAAAGATTACAAAGAAAAAAGTTCTTACTGTGAGTGCAGAAAACAGAAAACAGGTCGAAAACACCATCCGTGATAATTTTGATGCAAACCTTGAGGAAGAAAAATGGCAGAACGATTACGATATTATCATTACTACAGAAGTGCTGGCAGAAGGCATAAACCTGCATAGAAGTAATGTAATCGTAAACTACGACGTCCCCTGGAACTCAACCCGATTAATGCAGCGCATCGGTCGCGTTAACCGCATTGGTTCAAAAGCCGACAGCATATACGTGTACAACTATTATCCCTCAGCCCACGGTGATGCTCAAATTCACCTTGTGAACAATGCCTTGCGCAAACTTCAGGCATTCCATACTGCATTTGGTGAGGATAACAAGGTATTCTCCATACTCGAAGAAAAAGGCGAAGGAGCTTTGTTCGGGAATAAGATTCAAAAAGAGGAAAGCGAAATTTTAAAGTACCTGAATGAATTACGGGATTTCAGAAAGAAGCATCCAAAAATATTCAATGATATATCTAAAATCCCAAACAAAGCACGCTGCGGAAGAAAACTGCCTGATAGCAAACAGCTAACTTTGCTCGATACTGAAACAGGAGAAGTCAATTACCCATTACAAAACACATCGCTTACGTATCTGAAAAGCGAGAATCATCCGGGAATCTTTTGTTTGATTACACCCGATATGAATATTATAGAAATGAATTTCTTACAAGCAGTTAAGCTGTTTAAAGCTCCTGTTTCAGAAAAAGCAATTACACTGCATGAGCTGCATCATAAACAAACGCTGGCAGGCCTTGAATTTTTTAAATCGGAGAAGAATCAGGAAAATGTTCAAACCGTATCCCGAAAAAATTTGAGCCCGGCCGAAAACAAAGCCATTTCAAACATTAACGCAGTGGTAAAAATTGCACCCACCGCACAAAAACGGATGGCTTTAATACGGGCAATGGACATCATAAAAAAAGGAACATTTGCCTCGAAAGGATTACCAAAATCCATCAACGATTATTTTACTGCAAATGCCGCATTACTTAAAGAAGCTGACAAATTTATTGAACAACTATTTATAAATGTTCTCGACCGCTACGACCTTTCTACCGGCTCTGTAGAAGCCTTCCAATCAGACAAAGTACACAGGGGAATTGTGAATCCTCAAATTGTAATCACTCAAAGTTTTAGTTGATTATGACAAAGATTAAAGGAATTAACATTGAAGGCAATCAAATCACCATCATTCAAATAGATAATGATGACTACATCTCTCTGACTGATATGGCGAAAAGTCAACATCAGGAGGTTGTTATTTTTAAATGGATGAGCTCCAAGAGCACCATTGAATATTTGGGTGAATGGGAGTTGCTTTATAACCCGAATTTTAATTATACCGAATTCGGTATAATTAAAAATGAGGCAGGAACAAATAGCTTTGTTCTTTCAACAAAAAACTGGATTGAAAAAACCAATGCAATTGGAA
>JAQVDG010000332.1 GCA_028698395.1 Weeksellaceae bacterium | reverse complement strand
AAGTATTTTTTATTTTTGAAAATCATGACTTCAATAACAGACCTTTTTTGCTCATTTCATTCAGAGATTTTTGAAAATTAAGCGGTTCTAATTTTTGTTCTTTTGCCCAATTCACAAACTTTTTTATTCCTTCTTCAAAGCTTATTTTCGCTTCAAAATTCAGTACATCTTTCATTTTTGTCAAATCTGCCACATTGTAACGAATATCGCCCAAACGAAAATCTCCGGAAATTTCAACCGATGTTTGAGTTTCAAAAGCTTTTACCAATTGCTGAGCAACTTCCAAAACCGTAGTCGGAATTCCGGTTCCGACATTGATGATTTGTCCATTGGTCTTTTCGGTTTCCATAGTACGTTTACAAACTTCCACCACATCACTGACTTCTATAAAATCACGACTTGGGCGGCCGTCTTCAAAAATATTAATCGCTTCCTGATGGCGAATTTGATTGGAAAAAATAGAAATGATTCCTGTATAAGGATTTTTCATGGATTGACCTGCTCCATATACATTTTGAAAACGCAAAATCACATATTTTTTTCCGGCTAAATCTGCCGCTTGCTTCAAAATATCTTCTTGTTGTAACTTTGTGGTTCCGTAAATTGAAATCGGATGAACTTTAGAATTTTCGTCAGTTGGAAGAGCTTTTAGTATTTTCAGATTTTCATCCACTACATCAAAAATTCCTTTTTGCATATTCTCAGCCAATCGAGAAGTTGGAAAACTAATTTTCCCATCTGAATTTTCATATTTTCCTTCACCGTAAACCGCTCGGGATGAAGCTAAAATAATTTTTTTTACGGAATTGGGTTCATTGAGCAAAACGTCCATCATCAAAGCAGTTCCGTAAGTATTTACTCTCACATAACGTTCAATTTCATACATAGACTGACCGGTTCCGGTTTCAGCAGCAAAATGAAAAATAATATCTTGATTTTCAATTGATTTTATCCAACTTTTACGTTCACAAATATCAGCTTTTATAAAATTTACTTTTCCAATCAAACTTTGATAAAGCGGAGAATCTTTTTCCGGATTTTTTCCATGAATTTGAGGAGAAAGATTATCCAAAATCGTTACTTGATAACCGCTTTCAACTAATTTTAATGCTAAATTACTTCCGATAAATCCTGCTCCGCCGGTAATGAGTATATTTTTCATGTTTTCAGTCTTCAATTTTTTCCCATTTTTGAGTTGATTCGTTGTATTTTTTTATAATTTTTGCAGGAGAACCCACAATAACACAATAATCCGGGAATTCACCGCGAACAACTGAATTTGCTCCAACTATGCACTGTTTTCCTAAAATAGTTCCTGCCATAATAGCCGTTCCCATTCCAATGAAACAGTTTTCGCCGATTTTGGTTTTTTTTACCAAATAATTTTGATTGACAACTGCTTTTCCTATTTCCTGATAATCGTGGTCAATGTTGGTGATAAAACTATTTGCCAAAATCAAGGTTTTGGAACCGATTTCTAATTTTTCTGCGGAAGTAATGTGAACATTTTGAGAAATAACCACATCATCGCCAATATGAATACTTCCATTTTGATGAGTTTCCATACGTAAATTTGGGAAAATCCGTACTTTTTTTCCAATGAAAATCCGTCGGGTTCCCATCAAATATAAAGGTTTTCCCATATAAGAAGGCCAACCGAATTTTCCGAAAAACGGTGTGTAAATAAGAACTCTGATTGCCCAAAATAATTTATAAATCATCGGTTTGCTCTGATTATTCGTGCGACATATTTTAATTTTGAAAAAAGAAAATAAAATCCATATTCAACAACGGAAATTCGTTTATTCTGATACATTTCTCGTATATTTTTTTGAATTCCTTTTTCCATTTCTTTCAGATTTGCTGATAAACCGGATTCACCAAACGAACGTTTTCCACTGCCTGTCAAAACCAAATCTTCTGCTAAAATAACCATATTATTTTTTTGTGTTACTCTCATCCAGTAATTTGCATCTTCTGAATAGTTTTGATTTTCATCAAAGAAACCGGTATTTTTTATTACTTTTCGTTTAAATATAGCAGTAGAAGTCTGACCTTCAATCCGTAACAATAATTTATGTAAAGTGATTTTAGCTAAATTATTTTTATTCACTTTATAAGGAAACCGAATTTTTTCTCCGTTTCGTAAAGCAACAATAAAATCTACTTTTTCATTTTGGAGAATTTTCATTTGTTTTTCTGTTTTTTCGGGCAACCATTCATCATCTGCATCCAAAAAAGCAATGTACTCTCCTTTTGCTACTTTTAAACCTTTATTCCGTGCAGAAGAAACTCCCTGATTGGTTTGATGAATCAATTCTATTTTCCATTCCGGGTTTTCTTTTTTGAATTTTTCTACGCAATCTACACTTTTATCAATTGAACCATCATTGATAACCAAAATTTCAAAACCATCTTTATAAGTCTGATTTTTAATTGAATTTAACGCATTTAAAATCGTTTTTTCTGCGTTGTACATTGGGATTATCACTGAAATCATTTTTTTATGATTTAATTCAAAGATAGTATTAATTCATCTTATGTCTGTTTTTTCACAAGAATAAAGTTTATTTTTTTGCTTTTTCAATTACAATGAATAAAAAATCCTTTTCAACAACTTAAACTGCTGAAAAGGATTTTAAAGAAAGACTTAAACTGTATATTATTTTAAATCATACGAATAAATAGTATTGTTATTAGCTTTATAATACAAATAACCTCCTAATTCATCTACTTCATAATCAGGCTTTTTATCCTTCAACATAATTTCTTTTTCTTTAGTTCCCGAATCTTTATTGATTTTCACAAGTCCAACTTCTCCGCTGTCTAATTTAGTCAGAATAAACTGTGCATTTTCAGTTGCTGCAGTTGCTTTAAAACGCTTGGTCATCTCGGCAAAAGAAGCTCCTGCTACATTGGCGAAGGCATCTCCCAATTGTCTATAACTTTCTCCCATTGAAGTATAATCACCTAAACGGTAATATCCTCCTCCGCTATAAGAAACTTGTCTATGTCGCTCTGCTGCCATATAAGAACTCGCTGAAGCAGTAGCAGAAACTACGGTTAAAGTTCCCATCAGTATAGCACCGGCAGCACTTTTTCCCGGTGGTTTATAATATTCATGAAATTTTTGAGAGCCATCAAAATTAAGCATTAGTATATTCTGATCGGAAGTTAAAAGAATTCCTTCATCTCTCACAAGAAGTGTGTTCGGGTATTCTTTTCCTTGAAATTTGTATTTTGCCAATGTGTTTATTTCTCCTGAATTTTCATCAATTGCTATAATTTCCTCTCCCGTACTGATTAAATAGCGTTTGTTTTTAGAATCATAATCACTTGTTACCGATTTAGCTCTCTTGTATTTCAACTCTTTGTTCCAAATTGATTCTCCTGTATTTAAATTCACAATATTACAGTCAGAATC
>JAQVDG010000331.1 GCA_028698395.1 Weeksellaceae bacterium | reverse complement strand
ATATGATTTTAAAACCGGTTCTAAAGGTGTAATTTGTGGATCGAGCATGGAACCTCCATGAGCAAATCCCATCATAATCATTGCAACCAAAGCTCCAGCTGCCGGAATAAAAGCATTTCGATTTTTGTATAAAAGTAAACCGGAAAAAACACCTACTGCCGAAATGAAAACGATGGCTTCGTAACCGTTACTCCAAGGTGCGTGTCCCGATAAATACCAACGAATCGCTAATGTGATAAGTTGTATAATTAGAGCTATCCAAGTAATTCCAATTAAAAATTGAGTCAATTTATGGATGACGTTTTTGAATCGGTTTTCATTAGACAAAACTTCAACAAATGATAAAACCACCAATAAAACACCTAATAAACTGTAGGCAATCATTAACCATAAAAAAGCATTGGCTTTATTGTAAATAACTTCTAGCTGAATTTTAGAATCAGCCGGAATAACATTTTTCCCCCATTCATGCTGATAATCACTGATGGATTGCAATTCAGCATCGGCTACGCTCCAATCATCGGTTTTTAAACTTTTCTTAATTGCATTAAAATAAGTGGTAATAAACTTATACGCAACCGGTTCTATTTCAATCGGGCTTTCTTCTGTGCTATAAATCCAACTGGTCCATGATTGTGCTAAATCATTTTTTACCGGAATAATTTTGGTGTAAAATCCGTAAACAATATTATTAAAAACATTGAATCTTTCGGTAACATTAATGACTTCTTTGTCGTATTGTGATTGGTCGGCTTGTCGCTTACTGAAAGCTTCGTTGTATTGTTCTTCCAAAATATAAGCCCCGGTTTCGATATTGATTAAGTTCAAATACGAAGTATAGCCGTCTGCAGTGGCTTTGGTTTGTTCTAATAATTCTTCGCCTCCTTTTGAACTAATTTTAATAATCGGTTGGTCTGCCCAAGAAGCCGGATCAATTTGCATAGACAAAAACCATTGTTCTGATGTCATTTTATGCTGTGTTCCCGGAATTTGATAACTGTCTTTTTTATAAATTTTCCGAATTAATTCCAATGTATGTGTATTCATCGGTTTGATTCGACCTTGGAAATCCTGAACCAATAAATGCCCGAATTTATTAGCATGCTCCACTGAAATTTCAAATGGAATTCCGGATTCATTGGGTTGGCTAAATTGTGCCGTAGGTTGAATTTCTTTATGAGAAGGAATAGAATCCGAATGTTGGTGCGGAATACTGTCTTGTGCCTGTCCAAAGTTAAACAAGAGTAAAAATGGCAATAAAACAAGGTGTTTTTTGTGCATTTTTTTCAAACTATCGTTTAATTTCCAAAAACGAGTTCCTTTCCAAAATAAAGTGGCAAACATTCCAATGAATAACATAAAATAACCGACATAAGTAATATTAGTTCCCCACCAGTCTGCATTTACTGATAAAATTGTTCCACTTTCATCCGGAAAATAACTGGCTTGAAAAAACCGATATCCTCTGTAATCCAACACATTATTCATATAAACATGGTGAGCTTCTTCTTTTCCTGCATCAATTATAGTTAATTCACTTTCATACGAAGAAGGATTGGAAGAACCCGGATAACGATCCATAATAAAATCATCACAACGTATAGAAAAAGGCAAATAAATGATTTTAGAACCAAAACCAACTGAAATGTTCAATCCATTGAGGTTTACATTTTTACTGTATCCGGTTAAACCTCTTCCCCCTACAATATTTAAAGTATCTTTTTCATTTCCGGAGCTAATTTCAGCTATGATTACACCCGGTAAATTTTTATCGGAACCACTGGTTTTATCTCCACTATAATACACTATTTTTCCACGGACAGAAGGTTTAGGAACCATAAATTGTGTATTATTAATGGAATAAAGTGAAAGTAATTGCAATTTATCCATCTGATTTACAGCAAGATTTCCTGAGTTTTCGGCCAACAAAACCGAATCGGTTACCACACCTGCTTGCTGTCCCATCATAGAAACATATTCCGCTTCAAAAGGTGATTTTATAAAAATTCCTTCTTCTGTATCAATCAACTGAACAGAGCCTTCTATCGGATTATTGTAACTTATCATGGTTCCGCCGATATTTTTAATTTCTCCTTCAAAAATAAAATTACTCTCGCGTCCTGCTTGTCCAACACTCACAATTTCCAACATTTTTTTACCTGATTCAGTGTGTTGTACAGAATCTTTTGCCATTGGAATATAATCCAAAGTCTTTAAAGTAATTAGTTTATCACCAAACGAATAATCCTGCTTATACGTTCTTTTAAATGGCCATTTTGTGTCTTTGGAATTAAAATACGACATCAAATAAGGATTTTTATCGTAACGAAGTGCCCTGTTTTCATCTGCAATTTCCAATTTGAAATAAGTTAAATCGCTGATGATTTCATTAGTTGTTTCCCCTTCCTTTATGGGCATTTGTCCTTCAAAACTCATATAACGAGTTACTGCACCTCCCAAAAACATTAAAACAAAAGAAAGATGAAATACCAAAACCGGCCATTTTTCTCGGTTTTTCAATAAATTATAACGTTTAATATTGGCAATGAACACAAAAATCATCCATAACATTAAAATCTCAAACCATTTGGCATTGTAGATTAACGTTTTGGCGGTAGGAGTATCGAAATCATTTTCAATAAAAGTAGCAACTGCCATGGAAAGTCCGTAAACCAGCAATAGAACTGCCATTGTACGGGTTGAAAAAAGGAGTTTTTCTAAACGTGTCATTGTAAAATAACTATTTTTATGCTTATTTAGGTACAGCAATCCGAATGATTTTCTGCCTGAATTTTTTATATGCAACAAAGATAACTGAACTCAGATAAATTTAGGGTATGCCGGTACTGATATTTAACATTGCATTTAGAATAAAGCTAAATAATAAAGCAAATAGGAAAAGATTTCCGTTAAAATGTTTAACTTTTCGCCGACTTTAGAAAAACAAATTAATTAACACCTAATATTACAGCTATTTATGGAATCTAAGCAGCTCAAAACCAACTATCCGGCACTTTACACTTTGATTGTTGTTTTCTTTTTTTGGGGATTTATAGCCGCCGGAAACAGTATTTTTATTCCATTTTGTAAGCATTATTTTAATTTGGATCAATTTCAATCCCAATTGGTGGATTTTGCTTTCTATACAGCTTATTATGTGGGTGCTTTGTTTTTATTTATTTTCAGTTCAGTTTCAGGAAAAGATTTAGTCGGAAAATGGGGATACAAAAAAAGTATTGTTTACGGATTGCTTTTTTCTGCTTTAGGAGCAGTTTCTATGATTATTGCTGTTGAAATCAACACTTATATAGGAATGTTATTTGGATTATTCATAGTAGCCTTAGGGTTTTCCATACAACAAACTGCTGCCAATCCTTTTGCAATTTCATTAGGAAACCCGAAAACCGGAGCCAGTCGTGTGAATTTGGGAGGAGGA
>JAQVDG010000330.1 GCA_028698395.1 Weeksellaceae bacterium | reverse complement strand
TAAATTATTTTTATCTAAATTATAAAAAAAGTTTGAATTGATGTTTTTTTAAGCTAATTATTATTAGTTGATAAAGTTTAGTTTTAAGAATGTGAAATTAGTATTGCTTTGCCTATTGTTGTTTTACGAAAAATCGGTAAGCAATCAAATGCCTAAAATCATTACTTCTGTCATCAACAACTACAATGGAGACCAGCGGGTTCAAAGGGTTTGTCAATCTCTTCATAAATTTGGTTTTGAGGTAGAAGTAATCGCTACAAATTTGAGAAATTCAGATTTAAAAACAAATTTTCCTTATCCGGTACATCGAATTCATTTAAAAAAGCAGGAAGGAGTTCTATTTTATGTAGAATTTAATTGGAAATTATTTCGTAAACTTTTAAAAATCACTAAAAAGGGGGATATACTTTTGGCGAATGATTTGGATGCTTTGTTACCCAATTATTGGGTGAGTAAATTACGAGGAAATCCTTTGGTTTTTGATAGTCATGAGATTTTCTCAGAATTACCATCTTTGACTCACCGGAAAGTGAAAAAAAAGATTTGGAAATCTTTGGAAGCTTCTTTAGTACCGAAGATGAAATATTTTTATACGGTGAGTAAAGGTTGTGCCGATTGGTTTGAAGAAGCTTATCAAAATCGTCCAAAAATCATTCAAAATGTACCGATGACTCATCCGAAAATCGATGAAAAATTAATAATAGAACTGCCAAATTTAAATTCAGGCGAAAAAATCATGATTTATCAGGGGACAATCAATATTTGTAGAGGAATTGATAAAATGATTCAAGCCATGCAATTTGTGGAGAATGCCCAACTTTGGATTGTAGGAAACGGACCTGAAAAACAGAAATTGGAGCAGTTAGCGATGGATTTAAATGTAGAAGAAAGAGTTCATTTTTTTGGTACTATACCACCGGCTCAATTAAAATTACTAACGCCTAAAGCTGATTTGGGATTGAGTTTGGAGGAAGACGGTGGATTAAGTTATCGGTATGCTTCGCCCAATAAAGTATTTGATTATATCCATGCGGGAATTCCTGTTTTGGGTACTTATTTACCTGAAATTAAGTATATAATTGAAACTTATGGAATTGGAATGGTACTTAAAAATCATGAGATTCAACATATTGCAGAAAAAATGAAATTGCTTTTGGGAAAAAATAAATCAGAATATGCTGAAAATTTGAAAAAAGCTGCCCAAGTCTATAATTGGGAAATTGAAGAAAAAAAATTGGAACAAATATTTCAACCTTTTTTACAAATAAAATAAGTATGGATTTACAAGAACAATTAAAAAAATTATTTCCCGATCACGTGCCGTCAGAAGAAGAAATAGAGCAAGAAGAAGCTTCGGAATTATGGGTACAGGACGAACCGATTATTTGTAAATACGAGAAACGAAAAGGAAAACCACAAACCATTTTAGAAGGTTATACCGGTGCAGATGAGGATTTTAAGCAGTTGGCAAAGGAAATTAAAAAGTATTTAAGTGTAGGTGGAAGTTTCAAAGACGATACCATCATTATTCAAGGTGATTATCGTGATAAAATCATGCAATTTTTAAAAGAAAAAGGATTTAAAGTGAAAAGAGTAGGAGGTTAAATTTTCAAGAAAATTGTTTTTTTCTCCATAAAATCAACCCTAAACCAAATGTCCAAATAACGATTAAAGGTAAAACCAAATTGATTAATTGCCATTCGGATTTATCTAATTTTACTTTCGTTTCATTCAAAATCGGAATTTCTAATTTTCGGTTCTTCAGATTTAAAAAATCAGTTTCACCCACCAAATAATCAACACAATTTAGTAAGAAATTCTGATTATCATAAGAAACCGGTCTTTGCTTTGGATTGTCCGGACGTAATGAATATTTATCTTCGCCTAAACGCATCGGATTTCCCATTAAAACATGATTTTTTGCTACATCACCATCCGAAATAAGAATGATTTTTCCATCTTGAGTTTCCGATTTAAAGTTGGGGAATTCATTTCGTTCATAACGAGAAGCATACAAAGATTTAAAATTTCCTTCGGCTAAGATTGCCAAAGGAATTCGCCCTAAATCGTATTCATCAGCATGAATTTCAGCAACTTCTTCCAATTCCACAAAACTCATGGATTGTTGCAAACTCGTATAGGGAGAAGTCGCTAAGAGAACTGTGTGTTTTATGGTTGGATTCTCTAAGATTTCAATTGGGCTGACAAATTCAAATTTTACCGAATTGATGCTTTCAGTAATCGGGTTGGGTTCTGCTTTAAATCCACGAACGAAATAAGGCCAGGTGTAAGAATTGTAACTTACATTTCCTGAACTCGTTTCTCCATCTGCCAACACAATTTTTGAAGCTTCTAAGTCCTTTACCAAAGTAGGAATGATGCGCATTCCATAGTTAAAAAAGAACTCGTTTAAATGTAATTCTCGAGGAAAAGCCACGATTTTTCCACTTCTGAAAACACTGTCCATTTCCGCATCCACGGTTTCGGTCAACCACAACATTTTTCCGCCGTTCATAATGTATTGATCCAAAACTAATTTGTCAGAATCTGAAAAAGGCAAAGTTGGTTTGGCAACAACCAAAGCATCAAAATGTTGAAGTGACTCTAAATCAGATTCTTTTAAAGTATAAGTTGAATCCTGAATGGGTTGAATATAAACATCAACATTGTAATTATCTGCCAAAGCTCGTCCAAAGCCATTCATATAAAGTTGAGATAATTCATCGTGATGAACTAAAAAACCAACATTTTTTCGTCCGATTTGAGTAATTTTCCGAACTCCATCCATGAATAAATATTCCAATTTTTCAGTAGAAGCCAAAGCCAAATCCTGAAATGCCAAAGTGGGGTCGTTGACCAAAGTCTCCATCCAAATTTCCTTTCCATCATAAAGCATTTGTGCATACGGATAGATATTCAAAACGCCTTTGTCGGTTTTTATCGGAGCAGGATTTAATCCTTTTTCTTGTAATTCCTGGTAATTGAAATCTTGAGTTGGGTCTATAAATTGAAAATTTATTTTAGGATTAATTTCTCTGAATTCATCTAAAATAAAGGAAATTTCATTTTTTAAAGTTCTGTAATCACCGGAGAGTTCACCACCCAATAAAATATTTATTTTTAAGGGAAAATCAATTTCTTTCAGTATTTTATGAGTGGTTTCGGTTAAGGTATAACGTTTGTCCTGCGTTAAATCAAAACGTTTGTAAAACCATTCCGATGCCAAAACGATTCCTGCTAAAAGAAGGATAATTAGGGTTGTATTTCGGTTTAAAATTCTCATTTTTTCTTAAATCCAATTCTTTTACGGTTTTGAAAATCAGTTTTATGTTCTTTTTTTTCTATTAAATTGATAGCTTGAAGTTGCATAAGTGAGAGTTATTTTTTACGTTCCAAATTATAATTCGTCAAAACTAAAAATAAAGTAATTATTGCAATAAAATAAATTAAAT
>JAQVDG010000329.1 GCA_028698395.1 Weeksellaceae bacterium | reverse complement strand
TTTGTCAATAGCCCTAATTTTTACAATTTTTTCCCTATGGTTAGCGAGATTCATGAATTTCGATTTATGATACATAGCAATGCATTTGATAATCAAGTTAGTCGCCAAGAATTACAAAAAGATAATCTAATTAATAGGTCCCTGTTATCAATAATAACTGATAAACTTAAAATAAAATTTAACGAAATCAAGGGTACTGATGAAAAGGAATTTATTAATATTTATGCAAATATTCTATTATCTAAAAAGTCCAAAAAAGAATGGATAAATGAAGTGTTATTTGATGGTTTAATGAAGTTTTTAAACGAGAATATTCCAACAAAGAATGGCTACAAGGCAACACCAAAATATGTCGCAATTAAGAAAACTGCACTTTCAATAAATCCAAGAGATTGGGGAATAGAAAAGGATTGGTTCTACTGGACTGACTTTAATGTGGATGAAGCATTAATTAAGGAAGCACAAAATGTAGAAAAGTTGGGAATTGAAAAAATGTCCATCTCATCATTGATTGAAAATGGAGACATTGATGAAATCAATGAATGGATTTTGAATGCGGATGAAAAGGATTATACTCTCTTTCTAAAAGAGTTAGAAAAAGATATTCCTGATGAAAACTTCTTTAATTTACAATTTTTAAAATGTACAGATAATTATTACTATTCAATAAATGAAATTTCTTCAAGTTCTAGTGTTATATGCCTTTTTGAAAAAATACACGAGATTAAGGACATTCTAAATGAGTTAGATTTAATAACTACTGAAATTAATATTTCTGATTTTAAAAACATCGAGGAAGAAGCAAGTAAAAAAATTCCATACTTTAAAACCATTAATGAAAAAAAGGTTTTTGATGATTTTATTAAAAATGCAACAATCGAAAATAGTTTAGATTCTAAAAGTAAAAAACGATTATTCATAGCTATTAAGGAACTTCATAATGTTGGAGAAAAATCATTAAAAGAATGGGAATTGTTTTCCAATACTGAAAAAGACATTTGCTCCTTAAACAATATTATAAGCCCCTCAATTAAAGTTGAAAAATGGCTTGTAAAATATCAATTATTGAAAAGCGATTTTTTTGCAGAACTTGAAGAGTATTTGTTGCAAGTAGAAGATATATACCCTTCTATAATTTTTCCACTTTGGGACGAGTTAATAGAATTAGATGAATTTGATAAATTAAGTATAGACGAATTTTATTCTTCTGTTAAAAACTATTTTGATGAAGAAGCCCATAAATCACTGGTATTAAATAAAAAAGCGTACATTTTTACAAATGAGGGTTTCTACCCAACTTCAGAGGTTTTCTATAATGAATACTTTAGTTCCATTATGGATTATCCTTCTTTAAAAAGCTCAATAGAAAAAGTTACTGGATTTAAAACACCATTAAAAAAAGTATTAAAGTACTTGACTGAAAATCCTTTTAAAACGGATAATGACAAATTATTAGACCATCTTTCTGATTGTACCTTAGAACAGTCGGAAGCTTATGAATTGCTGAGATATTGTCAAAAAGCAGAGGTTAAACTTTTTTTGAAAGGAGTTTTTTGGGAATCTGATAATGATATTGAATGGGAATGCAATGATTCAAAAATTCAGTACTTTTCAGAAGATTCAAGGTTAATAGAATTTATCAATGAATATTTAGAAGATACTTTTTACATTTTACCAGCAGCTTTGCAGGACTTTAAATCTTTTGAAGGTGTCAAACGAAATAAGGAACTTTATGAAGAAATAATTGAGCAACTTGAAAATATTAATGATTTGGCAGTTGAGTTTTTGCCACTATTGACTCATAAGGAAGTTATTAAATCATATCTATCAAATTTACCTGAGATAAGGATTGAAAACAAAAGTTCATTTGACAAAAGTAGTTTTGAATATATTGTGATTTCAAATATCATAACATATTTTGAAGACGAAGAACTTGAAGAAATAAAGGAGAGAATTATTATTTGCGATGATGATACTGAATTTAAATTTAAATTAGAAGAAATTGTTACAGGTAACGAGGTTAGATTTGACATTGATGATAAAATATACAATATCAAAGTTTCAGAAATATTACCCGACTCCGACAACTTTGCGAAAGCAGAAATACTTGAAACAATTGTAGCAAATTTTAAGAGGCTTGAACTTCCCAAAACCAAAATAGATAAATTACTCTCAATCGAAATTGAAGAGGACGACCTTGCTGAAAAACTTGCTGATGAACTAGTTGAGTCGATTGATGATAGTACCCTTGAAACTGCTGAACAGATTGCTTTTTGCCTTTTATACGAATTACAGTTCGGGTGGTCTAAATTTGATCAATTCCAGATTTACGCTTCAAACAATGAAACTTACAAACTAAATGAGTTATGGTATGCAAAACCATTTTCATTTCTAAATGAAACTGGTGCAATTGGCGAACAATATAAAGGGCTTTCAAAGTTGCTCAAGATTAAGGATGAAAACCCAATTTTTAAAGTCAACGATAGTTGCATTTTTCTTTATAAACCTGCCTTTGATGAAGATGGTAATTTTGTTTGTAATTACATTGATGAAAATTTAGATGAAAGAAAATGTATTGATTTGCTCAACTTTTTGTTCGAGGAATATAACAAAAGAGGAAAGGAAAGCAGACGTGACTTTGAAGAAATTGATGATTGGTCAAAACTTGGAGACACTGAAACTGAAAAAATACTTGGTTTCAATCCGCATAACACAATTTTTGTTGATGACGATGAAATTTTATTGTCTGATGAAGTTGCACCAGATTGGATTCAGGAATGGGCAAAAGATGACGCAAATATTTCATTCTTAAAAGTGCTGGGAATTCATTTTAATGATTCGGAAATTGTAAATTTAAGGAAATCTCTTTATGATGATGAAACTATTACAAAGGATGAAGTTAATGGAAGTAACTCCTTAAACGCATTTCTATTGGAGAATACTTTAAAATGGTTGGTAGAATCAGAGATTTGGGAAAATAAGGTAATTGATGAACCAATTAAAGTTGAGCTACTGGAAGCAATAATTGATAAACTGGGATGGGATTTAGAGGATTATTGGTCTGTTTATGTTGAAAAACTAAATGAAAATAGCGAGGAATGGGATGATGAGGGTTATTCTAATTGGCGAGAAGAAAATGATTCATTTGAAATAAGAATGTATTATGATCAAATGCCTTACATCTTACAATACGAAAATAATACCCTTGCTGAAAAAAATCAAGATGACTACTGGTATGATGGTGAAAATGAAATATTTTATACCAACAAAAATAAATCCACTCAATTATTACTACAAAATGCTGCTGAAGAAGGATTGTTTGATAAAGACACAATAAAACCGTTAATCCAACAAGGACTTGTAAAAGTTAAAGATTATGAAGAAAAGATTAGGCAATTAGAAGCTGATTTGCAAGAGGCAAGACGTCCAGAAGAAATAAGACGTAGAGGGGGAAGAAGTGTTGAAGAAATGGAGG
>JAQVDG010000328.1 GCA_028698395.1 Weeksellaceae bacterium | reverse complement strand
TATCAATTGAACAAAATTCTTTTTCATTAAAAACAGAGTTGCTCAAAGATTATCCTAATAATACTCTAATTTGGAGTGGAAGATTAAATCGAACCAAAGAATTACTTTCTGAACTAGCCGAAATAAAACTAAAAGAATTAGACAGAAGTATTGAAATATCTTATCCGGAAGATAAGTCGCTAATTCAGTTAAAGAATGACGCACAAACCCTATTAAAATATTTAAACGAAGGCAATAATTTATCTGGCATTTTGTTTAACTTAAAAAAGTCACTACTACCACGCGATATAAAAGAAAAACTTTATTTCATCGATGAAGTTAAAATAAATGGTAGCCCTTGCGATACAGCAAATGAATTCCAGAAAGTATTAAACGATATTAAGATTAAACAAGATTTTGAAGAACTTAGGAAAATTTGGAGAACAGAAAAATCAATTGAGTCATTATCGTACTACGATATTTTCCAGTTTTTTAATAAAGTGCAAAATGATTTTGAAAGTTTGCTTTCACTATTGGATAGTTTCAAAGAAGTTAAATCAAAAGTAGAAATTAGTTCTTCATTAAAAATTGATGCCTATGACAGTAAAATAATTGAAGCAGCAAGAGAGGAAATAAATTTTAATATCCTTATTTACAGAATTACATTATTAAAAAATAAAATTGACAACACACTAATCTATCTCTCCGACAAAAACATTCATCCCATTGCACAAAATTTGATAAATGATATCAAAAAAATGGATGCTTTGGCATATGAACGTGATTTATTGAAAATAGATGATGCAATTCTTGATAAAGCCGATTATAACAAGTATAAAACTTTACAAAATTCATTACAGAATATTTTTCCCAATTTAATATCAGAGATAGTGCAAGGCATTTTCAATTTCTCAAACATTGAGCTTCTTCAAAATGCAATTTATTTCAAGCAAGCTTTAAATGAGTTAGCTAAATTATTAGATAAAGATTATGAAACTGAACTAAGTATAAACTTAATCGAGCTAGAATCGAAGCAAGATAAATTGATAGAAAAAATAGCTTCAAAAAAAGCTTGGTTAAATGTAGTTGAAAAACTGAAGCAGAACTTTTTATTACGGCAGCACCTACAAGCTTGGGTTGCGGCAGTTAAGAAAATTGGAAAAACTGGTAAAGGTAAACGAGCATTAAAGTTTAGAAAAATTGCACAGAACGAAATGGAAATGTGCAAAGATTCTGTTCCTTGTTGGATAATGCCGCTTTATAAAGTTGCCGAGACAATTAAGCCCGAAAAAGCAATGTATGATTATGTAATTATTGACGAAGCAAGCCAAATTGGTCCTGATGCAATTTTCCTTCTCTACATTTCTAAAAACATTATTATTGTTGGAGATGATAAGCAAGTTTCCCCGGAATATGTTGGCGTAGATGCTAACACGATGACTCCATACATTCACCGTCATTTACAAAATATTCCTTTTAACAATTTTTACGGCACTGAGTTTAGCTTTTTTGACCACGCCAAATGGTTTTGCAAAGGAATGATAGTGCTAAGAGAACATTTTCGGTGTATGCCAGAAATTATTGAATTTTCAAATAAACATTTTTATGCCCCTGATGGAAAAGGATTATACCCATTAAAACAATATTCGGAAAATAGACTTGAGCCATTAAAAAAGGTTTTTTGTCCAAACGGTTATATTGAAGGTCAATATCAAAATATCATCAATAAAGTAGAAGCCGAAAAAATTGCTGATACTATTTATGACCTTTTAACAGACAAAAAATATGATAATAAAACTTTTGGAGTAATTACATTACAAGGGAATAAACAAAGTGCAATAATTGAATCAATGCTGTTAAAGAAAATTGGCGAAAAGGAATTCCACAATAGAAAAATTGTTTGCGGTAATTCAGCCAGTTTTCAAGGTGATGAACGAGATATTATATTTTTAAGCCTTGTAACTGCACATAATCATAACAGAGCAGCTTTAGTCAAACCTGAAGATGAAAGACGTTTCAATGTTGCCGTAAGTCGAGCGAAAGAACAAATTTGGCTTTTTCATTCTGTTCAAATAGAAGATTTAAGTAATACAAATGACTTAAGATATAAACTACTTGACCATTTCCACAATCATAAACCTACTGCTATTCCATCATTAAAAATTATAGAAAGAAAACCCGGTTCACAACCGGAACCTTTTGAGAGCTGGTTTGAAGTTGATGTTTACAATGATATTGTTTCCAAAGGATTTGGTGTAATTCCGCAATATAAAGTTGCCAAAGGAAGATACAGAATAGATTTAGTTGCAATCCTTAATAACGGAATAAAGATTGCTATTGAATGCGACGGAGATAAATATCACGACGCCGAACATTTACAAAACGATTTAATGCGTCAAAGAGTTCTTGAAAGATGCGGTTGGCAATTTTTTAGAATAAGAGGATTTGAATATTATTCTAATCGATGGAAAGCATTAGAACCGCTTTGGGAAATCTTGAATACAAATAATGGTAATGAAAAATTTTTATTAGAGAGTTCGTATCAACATATTACAAAAGAAGAAAATCTATTCGATATTAAAAACAATTCCGAAGATATTAATTCAGAATTCGAGGCTAAAAGTATAATTACAAACCAAAACCATATCGATAGTTTTAACCAAAGTGAAATATTAGTATTTACT
This sequence comes from Weeksellaceae bacterium, assembly GCA_028698395.1. The sequence continues at coordinate 823 of JAQVDG010000328.1, read as the reverse complement.
TCTCATCAAAATGTTTACAAAGTTAAAAAGAAAGAGATAAACGACAGATTGCAAATATTGGAGAATATTGATTTCGAACCGAATGAAAAAACTATTTATATGACGAAGATTAATGATTATTCTGGTCATTTAATCGTTGGATTTGAAAATGGAAAAGTTGGGAAAATTACAATAAGTAGTTACAGAACTGAATTTAACAGAAAGAAGTTAAAAAATGCTTTTAGCGATGAATCAAAATTGATTTTCATTGAGCGAATAGAAAATGATGTTGATTTAGTTGCACTCAGTAGCATAAACAAAGTTGTCATATTTAATACTAGTCAAATTAATCCAGTGGAAAGCAGAACCACTAAAGGTGTTCAAGTAATGAAACCCAAAGACGGTAGTAGGATGATTAAAATTAAAAAACTGAATGAAACAAAAATTAGTGACCAAAATTATTATAGGAAAGATAACAATTTGAATGTTGTTGGATATTATTTGAAACCAGAAGATAAAATATAAATTAAGAGCGCAAGCTAACAAGTGCCTCAAGCCGAAAGCGTTTTCGCATTTGGCATTTGTGCAGTTCAAAGGTTTGTAGTTCCGTTTCGGCTTTGTTGTCCGGCGTAGTTTATAAATGAAAGTTTGCTCTAATTAAAAGTTGTTCAATAAAAGTGGCATTGCTGTTCTGGGCTTCGGCTTAGGCACAACGCCGTTATGTGGCTAACAAAATTGGAGCAGAAATATGGATGAACAAATAGTTCTTTCTTTCCCAGAATGGTTATCAGAAATTGATGAAAATATTGAAAGCAAAATCCATTCAATTGTAAAAGAAAATTCC
>JAQVDG010000327.1 GCA_028698395.1 Weeksellaceae bacterium | reverse complement strand
CTACACAAACAATAGCAACGGAACAATTCAACAATCCATTTTTCAAATTTGGGATAATGGAACAAGTTCCTGGAATAACCTCGAACGGAAAACATATACATACAATGTTTTTGATAAACCTTTAACTATCATTACTGACAAATGGAAATTGGGAAAATTATAATAAGCAGACTAATACCTAGATGCTAATGGCTACTTAACGAACAGTTTGCACCAGAGTTGGGTGAATTCAACAAACTCTTACCAAAATTTTACACAGATCAACTATACAAATAATGCTGACGGAACGCTACATTAACGGATTAGTCAAATTTGGATCAATTCTACCAATTCCTGGAATAATCTTGACAGAGGAACTTACATTTACACCAATACTGTCGATGTTTGTGAAACAGATGAAGTACAATTTACACTATTTCCAAATCCAGGTACAGACAATATCAATATTTCTCTTGAAAGAGAGTCTGAAACAACAATTTCAGTAGTGGATATGCAAGGGAAGTTGATTATGACAGAGCGTTTTGTAGGTAGTCAAGTTTCAATTGATGTAAAGGGAATTCCATCAGGTATTTATCTTTTAATCGTTCAATCTGACGGAAAGACAGGTACAACAAAATTTGTTAAAGATTAGATTATTCAGAATTCGTAGTTTTATTTCGCCTTCCGACTTTCGCCTTTCGACTTTTTCTCATTGGGTGATATATTTTCGAGTGGGGTAAAAGGATTTCTGTAGCGTGTTGAACCCTCTGCCCCCCTTTTATTTTTATTTCAAAAAGAAGAAAGAAATTAGAAATTTTAATAAACAGAATTTTAAACTGTAATTCGTAATTATTTTTGTTGTATCTTTGTTTGATGAAATCAGATGTTGTGTTTTGTGCATGGGATCAATGTTATTGTAAGAATTTGACATCCAATGAGAATAACTGACAGAAAATATTTTGATACTTATAATCAGATCGTTGGAGATGAAATTCCAAGATTAATCCGGGATTTTAACTTTTCTGAAAATAAAAGGAGTTTTGATTATTTGACCAAATCGTCAGCGGTTTATTCTTCTAATATAGAGGGAAATAGTATTGATTTGAACTCTTATATGAACTACGAGTTGAACAAAGAGAAGTTCAAGGGTGGCAAGGAGATAGAAGAAATCGAGAATTTAATTAAAGCGTACGAGTTTGCTCAACAAAATAAATTGAATGAAACCAATTTTAAGAATTGTCATAAAATGTTTTCTGAAACTTTGCTGATTAGGAGCAAAAGAGGGAAATATAGGATTGAACAAGTGGGGGTTTTCGGTAAATCGGGATTAGCTTATATGGCAGTTGAACCTGAATTTGTTGAACAGGAAATGAAAATTTATTTTCAGGATATTGAAGAGTTGATCTCTTCAGATTTAAACGAAAAAGAGGTTTTTTATTTTGCTTCACTGATTCATTTAAAATTGGTACATATTCACCCATTTCGAGATGGAAACGGAAGAGCTGCACGACTGATAGAAAAGTGGTTTATCACAGAGAATTTGGGGCATCATTTTTGGCAAATACCATCGGAAGAATACTATAAGAGAAATCAAGCAAGGTACTATGAGACTATAAACTTGGGAGTTAATTATTACGAATTGAATTATGACAAATGCTTAGGTTTTTTGGAAATGCTTCCCTATTGTTTACAATAAAGAAACCTAATATATTTCATATCTATCTGATAATTATTGAATTACATCTCGCTTTATCAAAACTTCCGATTTTTGAAAGTTTTGACAAAGGAGAAGTTTAAAGATCTTTTACTTTACTATTTTTTCAACAACCAATCTATAATATTGATATGTTCAATCCCATCTATTTCAGTCGTTATCAAATCGGTTGAGATAAGATATTTAGGATAATTGTCGTCTATTGCTTTTAGTGGACGGATTTCCCGCTCTGCCGTACGTGGATCTGATATTGACCAAGTAACTTGATAATACTCAAATTTATTCAACATGTTTCTTACTATAAAGTCGACCTCGTATTCACCTATTTTTCCTATCCAAATCTGGTAGCCTCTTCTGTTTAATTCGAGATATACAATGTTTTCCAAAATATGTCCAACATCCTGATAATGGAACTTGCCCAGTTTTAAATTACGAAAACCAATATCTACCAAGTAGTATTTTTCTTTTGTCGCAAGTTGCTGTTTTCCCTTTATATCAAAGCGATTTACCTGATAAAAAACATAAGAGTTTACCAAATATTCAATATACTTTTCAACGGTATTGTGATGAATGTTTTGGTTATCTTGCTTCATTGCTTTTGATATGCTGTTGGGTGACACCGCACTACCGATATTTCCCATTAAAAACTTTGAAAGATTGTCAAAACTTCTCATATTCTGAATGTTATACCGTTGTCGGATATCTTTTTCTACAATAGTGTTGTAAACGTCCTGAATGTAGCGGTTTTGAATGTCTGCCCCCTGATCGCGCAATAAAACACCTTGTGGTAGCGAAGTTTCATAAAGATAATAATTAAAGAGATCCTGTTTGTCAAGTGTACTATCTTGCTGGCTTTCAACAAACTCAGAAAAAGAAAATGGTAAAATATGAATGGTTATGTAACGACCCGAAAGCAAAGTGGCAATTTCACCCGATAAAAAATAGGCATTCGATCCCGTAACATACAAATCGATATTAGTTTCAACATAAAGTACATCAATAAGTCGCTCAAATTCAGGAATTTGTTGAGGTTCATCAAGAAAAATATAGTTCATATTATCTTTGTCGGTTTTTGAAAGAATATCTTTGTACATATCGCGCCAAGTATATTCTTCCGGGAAAATCGGTCTTTCAAAGTTGTACTGCTGCACTCTATTTGAAGGCACTCCCGAAGCAACGATCTGTTTGGCAAACATAGCCAACAAAGTAGACTTACCTGAACGTCTTAAACCGGTAACGACTTTAATGATATGCTTGTTTTTCAGCTTTTCTAATTGCTGAATGTAGTTTTTACGACTGATAAGATCTTTCATATCTATCTGATAATTATTGAATTACATTTCACTTTGTCAAAACTTTTAATTTTTGAAAGTTTTGACAAAGATACTCTCTTTTTGGTTAATTCACAACTCAAAAGGCAATAATTTTTTATGTATTGTCTAAATATTGCGAAAATTCTCACCGAAAATTAAATTCTGCTAATAATTACAAAAATTGTGTATTTTTGTTCGTTGGTATTTATCAGGGGATGATTGTTGTTTGTATAGTGTTCCATCCGATAATAGGTCTACGTGTATAAATCTCTTTTTTGAGGTAAAAAAAGAAAAAGATGATTTAAAATTGGTTGGGGATATTGATTTTGAGCAAACTTGCGCCAACTACTTTGGTATGGATGTAGATAAAGAGAATTATCCTCACTATTGCCAAACATACTCAATAAACTATGGTTTACTTGTTGATTCGAATGGAAAAGCTATCATTGGGAAGTTAGGTTATATTAGACTTTCAGACACTA
>JAQVDG010000326.1 GCA_028698395.1 Weeksellaceae bacterium | reverse complement strand
CCGACATTTTCTCGAAAGCTGATATTGAGGTTGACAATTGTAACTCTCTTCAAATTGTCGGACCGAACAATATCGGGAAAAGTACGTTGATTTATGCACTTAATTTCTTGTTCATAATTGACGGGCGAGAAATGACCTTCAGTGGAAACAGAACGGGAGACAAAACCACATTCAACCATTATTTTCCTTCTATAAATTCAAGTTTTATCGTCTTTGAGATTTTCAAAAATCGCTACTACTCTATTTTGGTCAAAAGAAATGCCGAAGGCAATCTCGACTATTATAAAATCGACAGCGAATATAAAGAAGAGCATTACTTTACCAACACAACGAACGGTCAAAAACTAAAAAAGTTTGATTCATTACTTTCCGAATTTGCCACAAATGGAATTGAACACAGCAAATTCCCAAACCGTAGGGAAGTTTTCAACTTTGTTTATCAGAAAGGTAAACGAAATAATGCGGTTGTTTGGTTAAACCAAAATGTAAACCAAGACGGACGGGGAATTAGCAACAATTTTTCCAAAATCTATAAGTACCTTATAAACTCACAGCTTATAAACAACAACTCGCTAAAAGAGTCATTGATAATTGCAGATAATAAGGAAAACGAAAGCGTTTCATTTTCAAAGAAAAACCAAAAGGACATACAAACCTTATTGAAGCACAATCGGGATATAATAGTTATCAAAAGTATCCAGCGTAGCTTTAATGACTTCAAAGAGTTGGTAAATCAGTATGCAGGAAAAAGTGTGATACTTTCAGAGTTGATATTTGCTTTTGACCATCAATATTCATCGCTTTATTCAGAATTGGGAACTTCTGTTTCAAAAATGAAAACTGAAAGAGACAAAGATAGAACCCATTTAAACGAAACGCTCAATCCGAAAAAAGACAGGCTAAACCAAGAATTGGGTAAAATAGAAACCCAATTGGAACAAAAACAGAGGGACATTGACCAAAAAGATGAATTGGTAAAAGAAATCAAGTCTTATGAGAGTTTACGGTTTTTAGAGCAATCCTTTCAAAATTTGGATGCTGAAAGGAAAACAATAGAGAGCCAACTAACCCAAATTGAAAACCAAAATCTAAACAGTAAAGCAATTGAGAGCAAGATTGAAAAAGCCGACTCACAAATCAGAAAAATCACAAGTCAAGTTAATACCTATTCCAATCAATTGATTCATCAAATTTCAGATAATCAAGATAACAAGGAATTACTTAACAGGATTCTGTCAACTGATATTTCAAGTCTGCCATTTGAAAACATTTCTACGAAAATCAAGCGAACGGAAAACTTGATGAAACTCTTTGACGGAGTTATCAAGTTGCCAAATGACTTGAAAGGAAAACCAATAGACTCCATTGAAGAGTTGAAAAAACAAATCAAGGAATTGGAAAAGGAAAAAAGCCTGAATGACAAACTACTTCCAATTGCCAAGGATTTAGAGAAACATCAAAAAGATTTAGAAGAAATAAAGAAGAAAATCAAGGATGTAAATGATAAAATTGAGAAACTAAAACAGCTTCCAAACCTTGAAAAAGAACTTGAAACCATAAAATTGGACTTTGAAAGTTTACTCAAACAAAAAGAGCAATCTGCCAAAGACATTAAGATAATTGAAGAAGAAATCTGGAAGCTTTCAGAAACAATTGAGAGAACAAATACCGAAATAATTCAAAAGGAACAAAGAATAAGTGATATTCAAAAATGGAAAATTGAACTTGAGCAATTTGGAATCAAGCCCCAAGAATATCAATCAACCGATTCACTTGATAACATTTACGCCAACATAAAACGAAACCATCAAGAACGAGAGCAAATTAAAAATGATAAGTTTAAGCTCTTTGAAAAATTAAAGAACAGAACGGAAAGATTAGAAGCAGATGAAAATGAATTTATCAAACACATTGAATCTGAACTTATAACGATAGACGACAAACAAAAAGCCATTGATGGCTTATTAAAAAATATTTCCACTCAATTTGCAAATCCTTGTCGCACGCTATATTCAAGGTTTGAAGAGTTTAATTCCTTTATTACCAATCAGTTTAATTCTAAAATTCGGAAGATAAAGATATCGGATATTGATACGTTGAAGATAGAAATCATTGAGAACGAAAAACTCATCAAGGATTTAAACAAAATCATACAAATCAGGGATTTAACTTCTGAACTGATTTTTGACGACCAATCTGAAAACCTGAATACGCTCAACAAATATTTAGATAGTCAAACCACAATTTCGTTCAATGATTTGTTTGACATTAAGCTTCATCTACATAAAAAAGGACAGCACAAAGTCGTGGATCTGAAAAACCAAATCGAATCGGACGGAACAGACAAAATGATACGTTTAGTTCTGATTATGTCAATCATCAATCAAATCGTTGTGAAAGATGATGAAAACAAGATTGTAATATTTGTTGATGAAATCGGAACCATTGACGAGGCAAATAGAATTGAAATTTTGAACTTCTGTAAGGAACATAATTTCATCCCTATTTCAGCAGCACCATTACATCCTTATGACGGTTTTGACAAATACTATTTGGTAAGAAGAAGTACAGGGAAAATAGTAGTCAGCGAGAAAAACGGAAATGTAATTTTTAGAAAACCCGTTGAAGTGTAATGAAAGAAGTCGATTTTAAAACATATCAATTATTGCTTGAAAACAAAAGCGTTTCAAAATCGGTCATTCCGAAAAGTGTTTTGCATTCTGATACATTTCAAAATTTGCTTCAAGCCGAAATTCTGAAATTTTCAAAGCTTGGCAGAGGGTTTAAGGTTGAAGTTTCCAAGGAAATCGAATTTGAAAAGTTTTTAAACTCATCATTTCCGGAACAAGACGTTTCCAATACCAAATCAGGAAACATTAAGAAATATAGAAATTCGAAGGCGACAAAGGTTGATAGCAGTCCAATTTTTTTGTTCAGGGGCTTTTCTGCTTATCAAATCAATGAGCAGATGATTGATTTACAAAAACAAACTCGTGATTTTGGATTGTTCTCTGTAATCCCAAATTCTGTTATAGCTGATAAAATTTGTTTTGTCGAGAATTTGGAAACTTTTTTGAATGCGGAAAAATTATTGGGCAACGAATTTCTATTTATCCACAAATACGGAAGAATAGGCAAAGAATCCATTTCAATGATTAAAGCAAAGGAGGTTTTGGTTTTTGTTGACTATGACTTTAACGGGCTTGACGAATATTTGAGAATCAAAGAAGTGTTTGGAAATGCAGAATTGTATTTGCCAGATAATTACAGTGAACTCTTTAAAAGCCATTCGGCATCTTTAAAAGGAAACAAAGCTAAAATGAGTAAGGCTGTTAAGACATCAGATGATTCAACAGTCGTAAAAATCAGAGAACAAGTTGCCCGAACTAATAGATTCTTAGAACAAGAAACGCTCATCAATGTTTAAGTCAGAACCAAAAAGCATAGTACAGTTTTTAGCAACTCATTTTGACTTGCTACGACAGTTCTTTGATATTCAGGT
>JAQVDG010000325.1 GCA_028698395.1 Weeksellaceae bacterium | reverse complement strand
ACGTAATACTGCCACTATTCGAATCAGCCATAGAGAACTCAAAATCTGAATTGCTCAATGGCTGGCCTTCAAACAAATCAATGACTGATTGAATGGCTTGAAGCTGGTATTCTTGGTTTTTATCGAACTGTAGTTTCATAAATCTCTGTCACTTTAGAAGGTTAATTAAACCATCTATTTCTTTGTAGTGGATTGATAATTCGGTTTCATAATTATCAATTTGACTCACTGTACCGAATCGAGTTTTTGTACCTGCTTTGATAATTCTACAGGTGCGTATTACTTGCTCAGAAGTATAACCTACAATAACTAGTTTTTTCAAACTCTCAATATTTTTAATATCATCTACAACATAATAGGACAGAACCATATGATCTTTTCCGGGCTTATGTGCCTGAACGACTGGGTACATAAAATTCCATGAGGTTCTGGGCTCAAGTTTTGTTAAGGCGGTTTTTATATCTACAAGAAGGGATACAGAGTCCTTTCGTAGTTCTAAATCATACTTATCGTAAAAATATTCACGGACATACAAAATGTCCGATTCACTTTTAGAGTTTGTCTTCAGTATGTATCGAATTTTAGCAATATCAAATTTGCTTTCCCAAGAATCTACTGTCACACCAATGGAGTTGTATTTAGCCGATATATATTCACGTAAAAAATACTCAGTTATGTAACCTATAAAACTATCATGAGACACGACTGTAAATTTGTCGTAATTCATATCGAACTGCGAAAGGTATTTTTTGCAATTGTTCCGAAGTTCCTCAAACCCGTAGGCAGCAACTACGAGATCTTGTGTTAATTTTTGCTGAAAAGAAATCATGTTTTTCCCTTTTAAATTGTTTTGAAGGTTATTCCATTATCCTCAAGCTTGAGGTGAACGTTTGTCTTTTTACTATCCTCATTTTTGAAAGACTTATCAAGACAAATGAACTGGTTAGGTTTAAGTTGAATTAAAAAGTCTAAAACAGCATTATCTATCTCTGAAAATGAAATAGCAAGTTTGTAAGAAGTACTGTAGTAGACTGTTTTTCCCTCCTGTTTCCATTCCGAAATTTTTGCAGAAAGTGGGATTCCAGATTTTAGAAGTAATTCCCAAAGCATATTTATATCTAAAGAATCTGGAAGAATAGAGCTGCCAAATAACTCTACTTGCTTTGCTAATTCTTCGGGGCTTGAAATATTATCGGTACGCCAAATCTTGAAGTTGGAGTTTTCAAGACGGAAAACACGGAACCCAACTTTTTCATTGAGTTGATTATGGAAGAGTTCTTTAGGAGCAGAATTTAAAGAATTAATTACAGATTGAATCCTCCTTATTGCAATTGATGAAATTGATTTATATCCCTTTTGGAATGGTATCGACTTTTCTTCAACGGGTTCGGGTAGCTGGATGCAAATAAATTTTCTGTTTCCGCCATCTTCCTTATTTAAATCCAAGACAGCATGCGCTGTTGAACCAGAACCAGCAAAAAAATCTAATATTATATCATCACTGTTGGATCCAAGTTTTAATAAATGCTTAATTAAATTTGTAGGCTTTGGTGCTGTAAAGAATGCATTTGAACCAAAAATTGTCTCAACTTCTTTTGAGCCCTCTTCATTCGTTGCAATGTCATCAAGCCAAGTATTTGGTAATAATCCATCTAACTCAGAAAGGAAGATTTTTAAACGGGGCATTCCTTCTCCTCCTTTGGGAATATAGAGTCTATCTTCTTCTACGTATTTTTTAAAAGTATCAGGAGAGCAACTCCATTTAGCAGTTATTTTTCTCCCATTCGGCAATTGAAGCTCGTAGCTTGGATTGGATGAGTTTTCAGGTTGAGCTAATGGACGAGTTTGATAAACTCCACGAGGATCGTTATCTGGATTACTGAAAGTTTTCTTGATAAAATCATCCGAATATGGAAGTTTATTAAACTCAAGCTTTTCGATATTTTTTGCGTAACAAAGAATATAGTCGTGTACTGGTGAGATAAATTTTGAAAGATTCGCTTGTGTTTTCCTCCTTCGCCACATTAATGTCGAAACAAAATTCTCTTCACCAAAGATTTCATTTAGCAGCAATTTTAAATTAGCATATTCATTATCATCAATGCTCACAAATATTATCCCTTCATCTTTTAAAAGATTCCTTGCAAGAAATAAACGGGGGAGCATCATTGAAAGCCAATTAGAGTGGAATTGGCCATTTTCTTTTCGATTGGGACGAAATAACCCTTCTCTTGTTAGTAACCCATCTTCATCTTTTTGATTAGTTCGCTGAAGATACTCTTCTTTCGATTCGGAAAATTTATCAGGATAGATAAAGTTATCAGATCCTGTATTGTACGGAGGATCTATGTAAACCATTTTAATTTTACCATAGTAGGGTTTTTGGAGAATCTTTAACGCATCCAAATTTTCCCCCTCGATGAAGATATTTTCCGTTTCTTCCCAATTTACTGATTCTTTTAGGTCGGGATTTAATGTTGATTTTGATGATTCTTGCAAAACCTTATAGGCATCATTTTTCCCTGCCCAATTCAGTTGATACCTTTCAGAATCGGTATTGATGCTTTCACCTAATATCTGTTTCAGTTGTTCCACATTGATTTTGTCCTCAGTAAAGGCACCCGGAATGATTTCCTTCAATTTGGAGATAAGGTCTTCCGTAATATTCAAAGATTTGCCGTCCATGCTCATTTATTTCTTAGTGTTTTTAATCCAGTCAATTACCATGTGAAGAGAATTTGAGGCGAATGCCTCATCCTTTACAAAATCAAAAATTTGGTTTGCTAACCAAAGCGAAAGCAGCTGCGTTTTATCCGTATGGAGTAATTCTGCCAACTGCTCTACCTGTTCACGCTTCGCCTTCCTATCTCCACGCTCAATCTTGCTAAACATGGGAGTGTCTATTTCAAGATTGGCCGCTAATTGTCGCTGCAAAAGCCCCTGGCTTTCTCTTAGCTCTTTTATCCTTTCACCAAAGTGCATGACCTGTTAATTTATGACTTGTCAGATATTGGCAAATATAGGAAAAGAAAACGATAGTAAAAGCAAAATATAGTGGTAAACTGATTTCAGGAAGTTGAGGAAATGGAGGATGCCAAGGACTATACGTCCTCAGCATCCTTAGAATCCTGAATATCCTCAAGGGAGGTATTGATGTAATTGTCCTGAGATTCACGGTGAATCAATCCCGATTTGGCAAAAGCGGTGATATAGCCTTCGGCTGTCTTTGCCGGAATACTCAGGGTGTTGGCAACTTCAAGGTACTTCTGGCGGTTGAAGTTGTACGGTAAGGCATAGAGGAACTTTTCTTTCTTGTTCATCCTGCTTGGTTTGGATTCCTCTTGTGGTAGTTCTCCAAATACCTTGCTTGAGTGCTTTACCAATACCTTCACCATTTCAAGTGCAGCTTGAAAATCCCTTTCCTCACAAATCAGCTTCTTGGAAGTGTCGCCTGTTTGACAGCTTTTGGATAATATCTCTCCAGTGGTGCTGTCGAATGCGCCAATATTTTTAT
>JAQVDG010000324.1 GCA_028698395.1 Weeksellaceae bacterium | reverse complement strand
CAATAATTCCAATTGCTCTTCAGCTTTCCAGATTAAAGCAAATCGTTTGAGAACAACAGGATTGTATATTCCTACGGCAACTGTGGAAGCTTTATTTTTATTTTCATCCACGATTATAAACGATTTGTTTTCTTTAATTAATTTCAGGGCAAGACAACTTCCCGCAATTCCTTGTCCAACAATAAGATAATCTACCATAGTGGGTGCAAAGTTAATTTAATTAAAAAAATTCTATATTTGAAAATTCAAAAATTATAACAATTAACACACAAAAAATGAAAAAAATTAGTTTTCTATTCCTATTGCTTTGTTCTGCAATAGTTTTTGGACAAACAAAATCAGTAGCACAAAAAGTACAAAGTTTAGAAATGACAAACCAGAAATTTAATGATTATCAATTGTTTACAAAAAACAATGATGCTTCTAAAATTTCAAAGTATTTGAGCTCAGCAACCGATGTTACGGTTTTAGATTTAAATGAAGGAGAATTAAATAGACTGATGAGTGAAGCATCGGAATTTATTTCTTTGACAGTTCCTTATTTGAGTGAATCCATTGAAATAAAACTCTATAAACAGAGTGTTTTAGCAAATTCTTTTTTTGCAACGGATGAAATCGGAAATAATTTAGACTATGCTCCGGGTGAATATTACCGAGGAATTGTAAATGGAAATTATCAATCCATTGTAGCAATTAGTTTTTTTGAAAATGATGTAATAGGTGTAATTTCTACTCCTGAAACCGGAAATATTGTAGTAGGAAAATCAGTAGATGAAATGGATTTTGTTTCGTATGTAGATGAAAATTTATTGGGAGAAAATCCATTTGTTTGCGGAGTAGATGAGATTTCCTATAATCAGCAAATCGAAGAACAAATCAGTTTTGATCCTTCAATTTATCACACACCTACAACAACAAATTGTGTAAAAATTTATTATGAAATTGCTTATGCTCCTTTTGTAAATCGGGGAAAAAGTGTTCAAAACACACTGAATTGGATTACCGGAATACAAAATAATATCGGAACACTTTACGATAATGATAATATTAATTTAGTTTTGGATCAAGTTCGAATTTGGACTTACGCAGATCCATATACAGGAGATTACGGTGATAATTTATATTTATTTCAAGAAACAGTTAAAGATTTTGAAGCAGATTTAGCTCATTTGGTGAACTTTCCTTCCACAACCAGTGTTGCTTTTCTGGATTCGCTTTGTACCGATTGGAATTATGCTTACTCCGGTGTGAGTATGTCGTATGCACAAGTGCCAACTTATTCTTGGACGATTATGGCAATGACACATGAAATGGGGCACGCTTTAGGTTCACCACATACACATGCTTGTGCTTGGAATGGAAATAATACAGCGATTGACGGATGCGGCCCGGCTGCCGGATACGGAGAGGGTTGTAACGCTTCTATTCCTTCGTCAGGTGGAACAATTATGAGTTATTGCCATTTAACAAACGTAGGAATTAATTTGAGTTTAGGGTTTGGCGAGCAACCTGCACAATTAATTCGTACAACGGTAGATTCTAAACCTTGCTTATCATCGGATTGTGAAGTGGAAACAGCAGTTTGCACCTATGCAATTAAAGAAATAAAAACAGATTATTTAGGAACGAGCAGTATTCAAATTACTTTAGATGACGAATATTCTCCGGCGTGGAAATATCAGATAGTTCCATTTGGAACAGCAATCAATCCGAATGACTGGACAGATACTACCACTAATCCTTTTGTAATTCCCGGAATTCCACCTCATCAATATTATGAGATTTATGTAATTAATGTTTGCGAAGATGGTTCAACAGGCGCAATGAAGCGAGGAATTTTACTTTCGGGAGATTTCTGTGACGGAATTCCTTTTGTTGATACCGGCGGAACTTCCGCAAATTATAGTAATGACGAACATTGGACTAAAACGTTCTATCCCTCTCAGGAAGGTGGAAAAGTACGTTTGAGTTTCACTAAAATTGGCTTACAACCTAATGTTGATTTTATGTATGTGTATAACGGAAGCAGTACAAGTTCGCCATTATTCAGCGGAGGGATAATTACAGGTGGAAATAATCCGGGACCGACTTTTCAATCCACAGATTCTTCCGGAGCCATTACAGTTGAATTTCATTCTGATTCTTCCGGAAATGCTTATGGTTGGGAAGGTGTAGTGGATTGTGATTCTTTGGGAACAGAGGATTTAAGCGACTCTTTTGGAATCCATATTTTCCCGAATCCGACTTCAGATGTATTGCATATTAATTCCGATAAATTACGGATTGAGTCCATTCAATTATTGGATAGTAGCGGAAAAAATGTGTTAAATCATAAAGTTAACGGATTGAATACGAAAATTAATGTTCATCATTTACCAAAAGGTGTTTATGTTTTAACAATTAAAACCCAACAACAAACAGTGAATAAAAAGATTATTAAAAATTAAAAATAACAGAAAAGCATAATAGAAAACAGAGGTTTCTTGTAAAATAAGAAGCCTCTGTTTTTTTGATTGACTTAAAAATCCCAGTTTGTATTCTAAAAATCACGCCTAATATTTAGATTATAATCGAAAAATTCGGTATTTTTGATTTCTAAATTAATTAGTTATGGTCAATCGAACAATAAAAAAATCAATTCTTTCAGCTTGTTTTCAGGGGAAGATAATTTTATTAATAGGAGCCAGACAAGTCGGAAAAACTACTTTGTTGCGTGAAATCATTAAGGAAGTGAATTGTCCTTCTATTTGGTTAAATGCAGATGAAGAAGATATATTGGCAGCATTTGAATCGGCAGGAACCAGCACCCAACTTTTACAATTAATTGGTAATCAGACTAAGTTGGTTGTTATTGACGAAGCACAACAAATTATGAATATTGGAAAAAAACTAAAATTATTGCACGACACTTATCCGGATATTCAAATCATAGCAACAGGTTCGTCTGCTTTTGACTTACAATCCAATGCAGCTGAACCTTTGACCGGAAGAAAAATCAGCTTTTATTTGTATCCTTTGAGTTTTCAGGAAATGGTTGAAAATAAATCACTTTTGGAAACCAAACGACTTTTGGAAACACGCTTGATTTATGGTTCTTATCCGGAAGTCGTGAATAATCCGGGAAAAGAAAAGGAAATTTTGATAGAAATTGCTCAAAGTTATTTGTACAAAGATATTTTGAAGCTCGATAATGTGCGTAAACCGAGTCATTTAGATAAATTATTAAAAGCATTGGCATTTCAGTTAGGAAATGAAGTGAATTATCATGAATTAGCAAAAACGATAGGAAATATTGATACTGTAACCGTCGAAAAATACTTGGATTTATTGGAAAAAACCTATGTTATTTTCAAACTTCCCGCATTTAACCGAAACCTTAGAACCGAAATAAAAAAAGGAAAAAAATATTATTTTTACGATAACGGCATTCGGAATGTGCTGATAAGTAATTTTACTAATTTAGATTTTCGCTTGGATAAAGGAGCTTTGTGGGAAAATTATTTAATTTCAGAACGTTTGAA
>JAQVDG010000323.1 GCA_028698395.1 Weeksellaceae bacterium | reverse complement strand
ATTTGGAAGGAATGGCTGGACACGATGAGATAATTCCCTCTACCCCACCGCACCTCACCAGCGGAGCGGGTACGCTGACAGGCAAGGGGCTGGCGCTCGGGCCGCGCCGTCACGGGGGACATGGGGGCACCGACCGCTCAACCAGTTTTTTAACCACAGGTTGCCAACATGGGGTGCAAGCCATGCGGGGGATGCGATGACCTCGAGGCAGCAGAGCCCGCACGGGGGCTGCCCTAACGGCGGATGACGACGCTGCGCCACGAACTCCCCCACGGCTCACACCCCCAGCCGTTAGCACCAAGCAATGAAGAGAAAATCGGGTAAGACAACTTTGCTGCATATAGACTGAAAAGACAAATGAAACCCCACCGCACAAAAAAGCAATACTATAGCTGCCCATCCCTGCAACCGTCCCTTCGCAGCCATACACTTGCTTTTTTTGCCCACCGCACCCTCGCATAATCGTAAGTGCCTGAATAAACAGAATACTTAACATCTAAACTGAAAAACAATGCAAACTTTTATAGATACAGTACAGAAATATGCTAAAGAGTTGAAAAAACTTGAATTTAGCGAACAATATCTATATGAATCACTTAACAATAAGTCTGAGAATGAAATAAACACCTTGATTAAAGATTTTGAGTTTATAAAAGATTTTGCAAGATTTCAACCTGTTAACCTTTTAAGGTTTGAAATACTAAACCTTAAGAAAGAGGGGAAAATTATAACCAAAGAAATCCTTGAAGAAATCAAGAAAAGGATTGTAGAAAAAGATGAGGAATATTTCTCAAAGTATGGTGAGAATCTTATTGAAGGATTAAAAAAATACCCAACGAAAAAGAAATCCCCTTTTGTAACTTGGCAGAAAGACTTTAGGATTTATTTTCCGTTTTTTTACAACAAAGAAATTAGTAATGAAACGAATGACTTTTTAGAAAAAATTGCAGACGGAATAGAAAAACAACTAAAACTATCTCAATATAAAAGGCATATCGTCGATTTTAATGGTCCACAAAATTTTGGTTCATCATATTGCTGGATAGCATTTTTCCCTAGAAACAAAGTGTCGCACAGAAAGGCGTACCAGCTATTCTTGAAAATCGCAGCAGAAAAGTATGAAGCAGGAATTATAGCTGGTTGGGATGTAAACGACAATAAATCAAATAGCATAGAGGACTTAAACACAATTTCAGAGGTGGTTGAGAAATTAAAATCATCAAAAGAAATTGCGGATAAGAAAAACAATGCGCTAATAAATTACTGGAAATATGCACCAGGTGAGAACGGAATTTATTGGGATGATTTTTATAAAGAAAGTATAATTGCTATCGGTTGGGACAATAGCACCGTTGATTTGAACACTTACACAACAGAAACTTTAGCAGAGGCTCTAGGTGTTGAAGATACAGAAAATTCAAACCAAATATGGAACATCGAAAACTTTAGAGATGCCAGTATTGGCGATGTTGTAATTGCGAATAAAGGGAAAAGTAAAGCCCTTGGTGTGGGGATTATTACTGGAGAATATGAATTTAAGCCTGAAAGAGAGAAGTATAGACACGTAAGAAAAGTCAAATGGCTGATTAATCATTTAGTTGACTTTGAGAAAACAATTTTTAGACCCGACACATTCTCTCCCACTTTAAAATGGAGCAGCATAAAAGAGAAATATGTTCAAACCAAATCAGAATTTGAAAAGATTTTTAATGATATAGAATCAGGGAAAAACATATTACCGCCCCCAAAAGCGATTGTAAAAGACCCAGAAACTCAAAATTTTTGGTGGCTAAATGCAAATCCTAAGATTTGGAGAATTGACAGTTATGAACTAGGTGACATTCAATCCTACACATCCCATAACGACAAAGGGAATAAACGTAGGATTTATAAATACTTCCAAGAGGTACAACCAGGCGACTTGGTTATTGGTTATGAAAGCACCCCTGTTAAGCAAATCAAAGCAATTTTTGAGATAACTGAATCATTGCACATTGATGATAACGAAGGAGAAGTAATAAATTTTGAGATAAAAGAAATTGTAAAAGACCCAATCAACTGGGATGAACTAAAAGACACAAAGGGGTTAGAGAATTGTGAAGTTTTCAT
This sequence comes from Weeksellaceae bacterium, assembly GCA_028698395.1. The sequence goes on along the minus strand of JAQVDG010000323.1, from coordinate 1,433 downwards.
CAATAACCAAGGCAGTTTATTTCGACTAACTGCTGATGAATTCGATATAATCAGAGACCTGATTGACGAAAAGAATATTGTTATTGAAAAAGAGCAAGAAGAAATTAAAGTTGTTGACTATTCATTTATTAACGACCCCGACAAACCCTTTATTGATGAAAATGAAATAAACGAAATAATTCATTCCTTGGAGTTTAAGAAAAACATTGTTCTCCAAGGTCCCCCAGGTGTGGGCAAAACTTTTGTTGCAAAGAAGATTGCATACGAAATGTTAAAGAATACTGATGAATCCAAGATTAAAATGGTTCAGTTTCATCAATCGTATTCATACGAAGATTTTATACAAGGCATTAGACCGTCTGACAATAGTTTTAAGGTAAAAAATGGGGTGTTTTTCGAATTTTGTAAAAAGGCAGAACAAGACCCTAACAACAAATACTTTTTCATTATTGACGAAATAAACAGAGGCAACTTAAGCAAAATATTCGGAGAATTAATGATGCTTATTGAAACCGACAAAAGGGAGAAATACAGCGTGCCATTGACATACTCCGAAAAAGATGATGCAAATTTTACTGTTCCGAAAAATTTGTATATAATCGGAACAATGAATACCGCTGACCGTTCTCTTGCTATAGTTGACTATGCACTTAGACGGCGTTTTAGATTTATAACCTTAAAACCAAAATTTAACACTCTATTTAGGAATTTCTTAGTATCCAAAGGTTTAAACAACGACTTTATTCAAGAAATCATTTCTAAACTGAATATTTTGAATGAGAGAATAAGGAAAGATAAAAATCTTGGTGAAGGATTTTTAATTGGTCATAGTTTCTTTTGCAATGTTAACTCAATGAATGAAAAAGAATGGTTTGAGGACATTGTAAAATTCGAAATAGCTCCACTACTAGAGGAATATTGGTTTGATGATATTACCAAAGCAGAAAAAGAGGTTGATTTATTATTGTCTTAATAATGAGCATTCCCATTCAGAATATATACTACTTGCTTTGCTATGCTTGGAACAAACTTGATGAAAGCGATATTGTTGATGTTAATTCAATTAGTACCACAGAACTAATTGATTTATTCGGTAAGGTTTTATCAAATGGTATTAGCCGATTATTCAAGCAAGGTCTAGACAGGTACTACATTGAGTACGAAAACTCTTTAGTTGGCATTAAAGGAAAACTTAACCTTTCGAGAACCATTAAAGAGAGTAGCTTGCAAATAAGAAGAACTGTATGTAGTTACGATGAATTTGATTTTAATATTATCCATAATCAGATAATCAAAACAACTGTAAGCAAGTTGATAAGGACAAAACAGCTTGATGCAGAGATTAAAGATGAATTGCATAAATTATACACAAAATTTCCACCTATTTCAGAAATCAGTATAAGGAGTTCTCATTTCAAACAAGTAAGGCTTCA
>JAQVDG010000322.1 GCA_028698395.1 Weeksellaceae bacterium | reverse complement strand
AAAATGTGGCAAAAATTTAGTTAAATTTAAAGTTCTCGAATCGGTTAAAGTTTGGGTGTTTTCTCTGAAATTATGAACTCCTATACCCAAATCAAATTTTAAAAACCCTATTTTTCTTGTATAAGTTAAATCGGCGTATAATTCTGTAAAATCAAAGTCGGCATCGGTTCTGAAATTGGGTTGCTGAATCCAACTATCAGTTTCATAAATTTTATTAGTTAAACTTTGCCAACTGAAATTTGAGCCAATTTTGAAACGTAAGTTACTAGTATTGGTCACCAAATGATTATAAATTCCATAAATCTGTAAATTTTGTCCTTTAAATCTTCGATTTTGTTTCAAATCATAAAAACTCAAATCATCAATGATTAAAGGCATCATATCGGTTGTAATCAATAAATCCGGGCGTTGATTGTTGATTTGATGCCGGATATAAATCCCGAGATTATCATTTCTTCCTACTTTTCTGATGTACGATAAATTATGCCGAAAACTGAATGAATTATTTTGATTGCTATTGTTTCGTGTTCCGGTTGGTAATTCGTTCAAAAATGTATTGGCAAATTGTTTGTCTTCATTTTCTATAAAATTAAAAGTTGAACTGTACTTCCACTGTGCCCGATTATTCGGTGTATAATCCAGTCGGATTCTTCCCAAAGCAGAAAATAAACGTTGGTCGTTTTGGTTTTCATCCTTAAAATGTAAATTTTCACCGATTCTTTCCTGACTTGATTTAAAACTTAAATCATTGTAATTGAACAAAACGAATCCGTTGGTAAACCATTTTTTATTGGGTTCATAACCAAAGTGTAAAGCGGTTAAAAGCGCATCCATTTCGGCTGCATTTTGTGCCGTTCCCAAACTAATTCGATTGGCTTCTTCCCGCATTGAGAAACTACTCCCCTCTTCTGTAAATTCTGAGAACCCACCGAGAAAAGTAAAATAATCTTCATACGTAAAGACTTCTTTTCCATACGTATTGTAATCGGTAATAGAAGTTGCATCGGTTTTAGGACTGAAATAAAATAGTTTTGATTGTAAGTCATAATGTTTATCGGCATCTCCACCTACGGTTACATTTCCGAAAATCAAACTTTTTTTATCTTCTTTCAGTTCGATGTTGAGCATGGCTTCTTCATCGTCTGAAAGTGAATTGGAAAACGGATTGGCTTTGAATTTTTTATTGAGTTGTACTTTATCAATAGCATCTGCCGGAAGATTTTTGGTCAGTAATTTTGTATTTCCACCTAAAACTTCCCGATTTCCAACTTTTATGGTTTTAATTTCTTTACCTTCATAATATACTTTTCCGTTTTCGACTTCCAGACCGGGTAATTTTTTCAATAAATCTTCCAAGTTTTCATCGGCTGCCGTTCGGAATGAATCTGCATCGTATTCAATGGTATCGCCTTTTACGGTAATTGGTTTTTTGGCATTAATAACAACTTGCTCTAAGGTTGTTCTTGATTCTTTTAAGTTGAATTTTAATGTTTTAGATTTATCCAACTTAACTGATTGTTCAAATGATTCATAATCGTAATGTTCGATTTCTACTTCATAATTTTCATTACACGGAAGCTCAATGGAGAAAAATCCTTCTGTATCGGTAAAAGCAAAACCGGCTCCTTCATTCTTGGAATTAAAAACAGAAACAGAAGCATCAAATACCGGTAAATTCAGGCTGTCTCGAACTTCTCCTCTCAATTTACAGTTTTCTTGTGCCACTAAAACGGATGAAAATAAAAAACAAATAGTGGAAAACAAAAAAAGTAGTTTTTTCATTGAATACGATTTATAATGATTAGTAAAGAAAAAGGCAGATTTGTTACAGAAATTCAGAAACTCCGGAAAATAAAACGTATAGATTTAACATTGGGATTATTGTTTATCATAAAAGAAATATTCGTAGGTAATTGTTTCACATCGTTTGTTACAGTTTAGCATTTCTCTTTTAAGAATATTTCCCTTATTGTCGTAACTGTTTTTATAGTTCTCGATTTTTGAGTTTCCGTTTTCATCTACTTTTTCTTTTTTGGTTATATAACCCATTTTATCGTATTCCGTTATATTATAAGCTTTTGAATCTGAGTATTGATGCTTTATTTCCCTGCCTTTTTCATCAAAATACCGAAGTTCGTAGAAATCATAGTCCGGCACTCCGGTTTTATCAATACTTTGGTATTTTACAGTTCTGTTTTTGTAGTCGTTAGTAAATATTTCTTTCACTGTATAATTATGATAATTATGGTTTGGATAGATGATTTCAACCGGATTTCCTTTCGCATCATTCTTTCTGATAAGCTTGACTTGCGCATCTAAATCACGTGTTTCTATCAGGAATCCGTTAGGATCATAGCGGTAAATTTCTCCGAAAACAACAGAATCTTTGTTATTGGAATGCTCTGTTTTAGTGTGTAATCCTTGTTTATCATAGAAGAATTTAGAAACATCTATTCTGTCAGTTTTGAGATGAATGTAATTTTGTTGGATTAATCTTTTCTTTTTGTCAAAAAGAAGTTCAAACTGATGGTTCGTAAAAATAGTGTCGTTATTTTTACGCACGAAATAGCTTTTAACATTTGCGTTGACCTGCTTTACTTTTCCTTTCAACTTCAACTGAGGGTATGAGCTTAATGAAATTTCTTCAAACTTATATGAACTACAAGAAGAAAAAAGAGCTATGCAAATGCAGAATAAACTTATTTTCTGTATAGTATGAAATGATTTCTTTGTTTTTGTTATCATCTTGTATTTTGATTTTAGATTTAGGTTTCCCATAAAATGCGCTATCGGATCACTTAAAAAAAGTCATTTATGGTAATATTATTTTTGCAAATTTATACTAAAAGACGAGTATTAAGAGAAATAAAAGCAATTCTCATTTATTCATCATTAAATTTATCTTCTTTAACCACAACACCCTGATAATAATTTATAACCTTATATAGCTTTTAAAAACTAAAACTCATTCCAACTAATATATACGATTTATTTAAGCTTTGCAACGAAGTAGAATTGTAATAATCTGAAACATAAATTTCTTCAAAGAATTTATTATTGGTAAGATTTTTTCCGCTTAGAGTAAATTCCCAAATTTTATTAGGTGTTCTGTAACGAAGTAGCATATCTAAGAAGTAATATTCATTTGGGTTTTGAGTGCTGGGTTGAAAATAGTCAAAAGATACGGAGCCAAACCAATTTTTATCGGGTTTTACTAAGATTTTAAATGAATTAACAAGGCTTGTGTTATTAAATTTATTGGATGAATCATTGGAATGAGAGTTTGTTCTCCGAATTTTTAATTCATTTTGAAAATTTATCAGAAAATTAAAAGCCGTTTTTCCATAAAGATTTATCAGATTAAAATTTAATTTATTATCTCTTAAATCAGAATTGTTAACAATGTTTTTGTATTCTGAAACGGAATAGCTTCCCGATAATTTAAAAGTGGTTTGTAAGGGTGGAATGTATTTTTCAACATTCATATTAATACTATAATCTCGACTCCCTTCTGGAAGAAAAAGTATTCCGAAAAAGTCAGATTTTC
>JAQVDG010000016.1 GCA_028698395.1 Weeksellaceae bacterium | reverse complement strand
TCTTGAAAATTTTTAAAATTCCGAAGTATAATCTCTTTTACAAACATTTTTCAAAAATACGGAATTTGATTCAGCAAGGTGAAGTTCATTTCATCAAAAAAAGGAACAACAAACTGCTGTTCCTTTTTCATTTTATTTTTTGAATTATTTATTCAAAATTCGGTTTGAAGAAATTCTCAACATTGAATCCTAAGACAGCGGTGAAACCATTGTTCCATTCGCTTTTTGTGTCGCCCAATCCCATATTATAGGAGAATCCCATATTCATTCGTCCGATTTCTACACCAATCATAGGAGAAACGCTTAATGCTTGATTTTCTCCGTTAAAGAAATCCATTCTGTAATTAGCTCCTAACCAAACAGCATTGTCATTGAATTTGTATTTAGCTCGTAAATTCGCATCAAAACGGCTGTCTTCATCGAAATTAGAACGATACGCTACCATCGGCTCGATTTCAAATTGAGAAGAAGCGTTGATGGTTTTCCCCAACATTCCATAATAAAACTTCGGACTGGGTTCGTATTCATTTACAATAGGATTATTGTAACTCAATGGAATGTCTAATACAGAAACTCCAATCATCCATCCATCATAAGTAGCAGATGCTCCAAAATTGATGTAAGGAATGTACACTCGTGTTTCGTTATCATTGTAAATCGGATCGTATGGATTTTCTGTAAAACCTTGGAAGTGCATTCCGGCAAAACTTAAAGAAGTACCGAATGAGAACTGTCCTTGTTGTCTGTTTTTCTTGTTACCAAACGGAATGTGGTAAGCTGCAGAAAGGTTGAAACTATTGGTTTTTGTATTTCCATTATGATCGTTCATGAAATACATTCCAAGTCCGACCCTATCCACGATATTGGCGTGTACACTTGCCAAGGTGGTAGTTGGGCTTTCGGGCATATTATCCCACTGTCTTTTATGGGATGCTTTGAAAACAATATCATCAGAAGCACCTGTAAAAGATGGATTCACGAGAAATTTGTCCATTAAGAAGTATTGCTCATTAAAGGGTAAGCTTGATTGGGCGAACGCAGTCAATGATAATAAGCTGAACGCTAACGTAAGTATTATATTTTGTTTTTTCATTTTAGAAGTATTGAATGATTCTGCTAAAAATTTTTAATTACAAATTAATTATCTGAATTAATTTTTCTCGCCTCGGCTTTTTACAGTTATATGCCCACTAAACGTACGTCCGTCAGATACATTAATAATGTACCAGTAATCCTGAGTCGGTGCTTTTTGTCCATTGATGAAGAAGCCATCCCAAATCACATGAGAAGTTAATTCAGCTTGATGAACTAATCGTCCGTCTCGGTCATAAATCACAACATAAGAACCCGGATAAATTTCCAATCCCGGAATATTCCATGTATCATTGATTCCATCACCGTTTGGTGTAAACATAGTTGGAATACTGAAAATAGCAAATTCTTCTGAAACGATACAGCCTTCGTCTGTTTTCACATAAACTGTATGAATTCCAGGTTGTAAATAGTTGAATTGATTGCTATTTTGCCATACAACTCCAGTCATAGAATATTGATAAGGCTGAGCTCCGCCGGTTGCGTCAACCGTTACGAAGTTAGAACCTACATTGATTGCTATAATTTCGGCAGGAGTTCCTGGAGAAACTACAATAGAATCTGTTCCTTCACAACCTTCGGCTGTAGTTACTTTTACAGAATAAGTTCCGGTTTGGGTAATAATCAAAGTTTGTTCGTTTTCACCTTCGATTTCTACTCCATTTCGAGCCCATGTAAAAGTTACATTGGTATAATTCGAGAAGTCGCCACTTGCTATTAACTCGAATGATCCTTCACACATTGAGAATCCATTGCCTAAATCTACCTCTAATCCACCAACTTCAATATGGATTTCTACGATAGTGAAACATCCGTTTTCATTTTCAATCCGAACATACACAATTCCGGTTCCAGTTTCATAACTCAATGGATTTGGAATGAAAGCTGCGTTTCCTTCGATAGCATCTTGTTCGTTTTCGTAATATTGAATGGTATAACTACTTTGATTTTCGATTACTTCAATTCCCCATAAACTGATTTCTTCAACTCCGTCACCTCCTTCATCACACACAAAAATATCTGCATTATGTGCTCCTGTTACACCTTCTAAAATATCTAAGTTGACTTTAATTACTTTTTCAACTAATCCATATTGATTTTTCACTTGTGCATAAATAGCTACCGGTGCATCGGCTTCATTTATAGTATAAGGAGCAGTTGGGATGATATTATCTTCTGTATCCTCTGTTGCGTCTTCTTCTGTTGAATAGAATCTCAAAGTCCAGTTAGTTTGATCTTCCAAAATTTCTGCTGAAATTGAAGCTAAATCAAATTCTGCTTGTCCGTCTAAATCATTATCACACTCTTTGAATGTTTTCTCTCCCGAAACAATAGAACAGTCGAAAGCACCTGTAGAGTTTTCATCAAAAATAAGGTTTACATAACCAAATTGATTATAAGAACCTGCATAATTGGTAATCATCATTACATAGTACTCACCGGCTTCTGCATTCGGAATAGTAACCTCCTCAAATGCACTGGCTGAATAACTACAATCAACCACTGTTTGTAAAGATTCATACGCACACGGAACTTCTGTAAACGGTCCCCAAACAATGAAGTCCACATCAATTGGAGTTCCTTGTTGGTCAGGTTGTGTATATTGATTCAAGAAGAAATGTAAATTTCCCGGCTCTGCAATTTTAAAGTAATAAAATCTTGGATAAGGTTGATTGTATAAACAGCTATAATTCGGACCTGAAGGTGCAGAAGTTGGGATTTCACCGTCACCTAAGAAAGGGATATTTAGTCCGAATCCTTCAGAATCAGAACAAGCAGCTTCCGGATAAATACAATCTTCTTTGACTTTTAATACAATCTCCACAATAGCAGAACATCCTCCCTCGTCGGTTACTCTCGCATAAACGATAGTATTGTCTGCTGCTGTAAAGGCAGTTGGATTAGCGATTGGGTTTTGTTCATTTTCTGCATCTTCAAATGTTGTATAATAAACAAAGGTCATTTCTCCCGGATTATCAACAATTTGTGGCTGAACCGTTGTGAGGTTAAAAATCTCCACTCCGTCATCATTATAATCTATCATTTCTATGGAGAATATTGTTCCATTGGTATCCAATTCTCCAAAAGTAATGTTTACTTCATCTTCAGCTGTACAAGCTCCACTTCCTAAAACTACTTTATACAGTCCTGCTTCAGTTACTGTTAAAGTAGAGCCGGTTGCTCCCGGTATAATATTGCCATTGAAGTACCATTGTATAGTAAAACTTGGGTCGGTAACGTTTACATGTAAAGTAAACTCATCCTGACCACACACTTTCACATCTTCACCTAAATCAGCTCCATCAGAATCAACAATCACAGAACCTAAACTAAAGGAACCTGCTTCTAAAAATACTGCTGAATCATATCCGGTATCTACTGCATCGGCAACCAATAAACGAATATGATAGGTTTCTCCCGGAATCACCTGAGAATAAGCTGTCAAAGGAATTGTTCTTCCTCCGTATTGAATATCCGTAAAAGGATTATCAGGACGACCTGGTACATAATAATCTTCATTTCCACATTCCTTATCATTTACTGTATTGATTGTTACCCAATTTCCATTTGGCAACAAAGCAATATTTTTACCGCTTAATCCAGGATCCGGAGTAATACCAGGCCCACTGATGATAAAAGCAAAAGTATCATTGTAAGTGGTACAAGCAAAAGTAGGATACTCCTCAGATGCAAAAATATAATTAAATGAGATTTCATTCGATTGTGGAATAAAATCAAATTCAAATACAGTTGCGTTGGTTGTATTAGTTCCTACCAAAGCAACTGCATCAGGATCGCCAATCCAATTGTAGCCTCCGTGTGATACATTGACTGTATCATCTGGACCTTCTGCTTGTTTAGCGGAACCTGAAGTTAATATAACTCCTTGTTCAAAAGGGAAACTTGAATTTCCCCGTTTAAAAAATCCCCAACTTCTGTCGGCACTTGGGAATTGATCTGATGGGTTGTCTTTTAATTGAAAGTTCGTTGCTGAAGAACACAGCCCACCATCCAGCAATACATCGGTAAGTAATTGTTCAGCAGTATAGGTTGACTCCGGGTCATTTGTCCCGTTTACAACGATGCTCTGGGCATTTGTTGGAATCAAATACTGCAAAAAGAACATTACAAGTAAAAGTTTTCTCATAAGTAAAACAAATTTGTTTATAAATCTCGTGCTAAATAAATGCTAAAATTAGGTCAATTTTATTGATTTTTATTCATTTTTACAAGTCTTTTTTAATAAACTTTTTTATTTAACATTTTTATTAGCTTTATTTTTATACAAAGAATAGATAATTCCTGCGGCTAAAGATAGTAAAATCACACCAAAAGAGAGCCATTCGGGTACATCTATTTCATTGATTTTCAAATAATCATGTAATAACATTTTTATTCCTACAAAAATCAGTATTACACTTAAACTGTATTTGAGGTAAGAAAATTTATCCATAACATTTGCCAGAAAAAAATACATGGAACGTAAACCTAATATTGCCATAATATTAGAAGAAAATACAATAAACGGATCTTCAGTAATGGCTAAAATAGCCGGAATACTATCCAAAGCGAACAAAATATCGGTAAATTCTATAATTATAAGTGCCAATAATAAAGGTGTGGCTGCCCAAATTCCCATACGTCTCACGATAAGTTTTTGACCTTGAATTTGTTGTGTAATCGGCATAATCTTACGAATCCACTTGAAAACTTTGCTTTGTCGAGGATTAAATTCTCCTTCTTCTTTTGAAAATGCCATTTTAACAGCAGTGTAAATCAAGAAAGCACCAAAGACATAAATAATCCAATCTACTTTATTAATCAACCAAATACCGAAGAAAATCATAATAGCCCTGAAGACCACTGCTCCTATGATTCCCCAAAATAAAACTCGGTGTTGGTATTTCTGCGGAATACTGAACGATTTAAAGATTACGGCTATCACAAAAATATTATCAACCGACAAAGAAAGTTCCAATAAATAACCTTGTAAATATTTTGAAAAAGCGGTCTCCGGCGTATAATTTTGTGGATTGTCAATGTGTTGATGAGCAAAAAGCCAGTACAAAACACCTGAAAACAATAACGAAAGCCCCACCCAAAAAGCTGTCCATTTTGCTGCCTCTTTATGGGTAATGGTGTGTGCGTTTTTATTGAAAACACCTAAATCAAGAGCCAATAAAACAGCTACTATCGATAAAAATACGATCCAAACCATCTGTTTTTATTATTTTTTATATATTTTTTTAATCACTGTAAAAATATAAAAAAACCATTTCAAACAAACAAGTTGAAATGGTTTTTTAAATCAATTACTATGATTATATTATGAATCTAAGGCTTCTGCTCCTCCTACGATTTCCAAAATTTCATTTGTAATCGCAGCTTGACGCTCTTTATTGTACTGTAACACCAATTCTTTACGAAGTGCATCTGCATTATCAGTCGCTTTGTGCATGGCCGTCATACGTGCTCCATGTTCTGCGGCATTGGAATCTAAAATCGCTTTATACAATTGGGTTTTCAGTGTTTGTGGAATTAAATCGGTTACAATTTTTTCTTTTGAAGGTTCAAAAATATAATCCACAGATGAAGTTGTTGAGTCCACATCTTCTGACTGAATCTGAACCGGAAGATACTGTTCATCCATCACAATCTGTGTTGCAGCATTTTTAAATGAATTATAAATAATTCGTACTTGGTCAAATTCTCCCTCACTAAATTTTTGAGTTACTTCTTCTGAAATTGTTGCCACTTCGTCAAAACTCAAATTATCCCAAATGGACGAACTGTTTTTGTAAACATTTGCTTGTTTGCGAAGTAAATCAAATCCTTTTTTTCCGATGGTCAGTAATTCTACTTCAATTCCTTTATTTTTTGCATCAGTAAGGATAGAATTTGTTTTCTTTACAATATTAGAATTAAATGCGCCTGCTAATCCACGATTAGACGTAACTACGATCAGCAAAAGTTTTTTCATATCACGCTGTACGGTCAATTCACCACCGGCACTCGCATCAAGCGTTGAGCTGATATTAGAAAGAATATCACGCAATTTGTTTGCATACGGTCGAAGCTGAGTAACTGCATCTTGAGCACGTTTCAATTTAGCCGCCGAAACCATTTTCATGGCACTCGTAATCTGCATAGTTGAACCTACCGATGTAATTCTGCTTCGTATTTCTTTTAAATTTGCCATTTTAAATTAATAAATCTATACAACGTAAGTCTTTTATTTAGTTATAAGGTGCAGTTGTATCGTTAATGATTGCTTTCAACTTATCAACGATTTCATCTGAATATTTTCCTGCACGCAATTCTGTTAACAATCCACTGTGTTGACTTCTCAATAAAGAAAGGAAATTATCCTGCCATTCTTTTACTTTTTCAACCGGAACATTTCTCAACATACCGTTTGTTCCTGCAAGAATAATTGCTACTTGCTCCTCTACCGGAATTGGTGAATGTACATTTTGCTTCAGAATCTCTACGTTTCTTTCTCCCTTTCCAATCACTGCCATTGTAGCCGCATCCAAGTCAGAACCGAATTTCGCAAAAGCTTCCAATTCACGATACTGTGCTTGGTCAAGCTTCAATGTTCCTGAAACTTTTTTCATCGGTTTGGTTTGAGCATTACCTCCCACACGCGACACCGAAATACCTACGTTAATTGCCGGACGGATTCCTGAGTTAAATAAATCAGATTCCAAGAAAATCTGACCATCCGTAATTGAAATTACGTTAGTCGGAATATAAGCAGAAACGTCTCCTGCTTGTGTTTCAATGATTGGTAAAGCAGTCAAAGAACCTCCTCCTTTTACTATACTTCTTAAAGATTCCGGCAAATCATTCATTTCAGCCGCTACTTTATCATCACCGATTACTTTTGCTGCACGTTCCAACAAACGAGAATGCAGATAGAACACGTCTCCCGGATAAGCCTCACGCCCCGGTGGACGACGAAGCAATAAGGAAACTTCACGATACGCAACTGCTTGTTTAGATAAATCATCATAAACTACCAAAGCCGGGCGACCTGTATCTCGGAAATATTCTCCGATTGCCGCACCTGCCATTGGCGCATAAACCTGCATTGGTGCCGGGTCAGAAGCGTTAGCCGCTACAACTACCGTATATTTATCTGCTCCATGAGCCTGTAATGTATTTAAAATCTGAGCAACAGTTGAACCTTTTTGACCTACTGCTACATAAATACAGTAAACCGGTTCTCCTCTGTCATAAAATTCTTTTTGGTTCAAAATAGCATCTAATGCAACTGAAGTTTTTCCTGTCTGACGGTCGCCAATAATCAACTCACGTTGTCCGCGTCCAATCGGAATCATGGAGTCAATCGCAACGATACCGGTTTGCAAAGGTTCGTTCACCGGCTGACGATAGATTACTCCGGGAGCTTTACGCTCAATCGGCATTTCGTAAAGTTGACCTTCAATCGGACCTTTACCGTCAATCGGATTACCCAGCATATCAACTACACGCCCCAGCATTCCCTCTCCCACACGGATGGATGTAATACGATTGGTGCGTTTTACAGTATCTCCTTCTTTGATTTCTTTTGACTGGCCCAACAATACGACACCTACATTATCTTCTTCAAGATTCAGTACCATTCCTTCCAGGCCATTGGAGAATTCTACCAACTCACCATATTGAGCATTGTCCAATCCGTAAACACGGGCAATACCGTCACCAACACTAAGAACTGTCCCTACTTCCGACATTTCAACATTTACGTTGAAGCTGGATAGTTGTTGTTTTAAGATTGCTGAAACTTCAGCCGGTTTTATTTCTGCCATTTTACTTTTGTTTAAAGTTTATTGTTTCAAGTTTAATGTTACTTGCAACTTTTATTTTTTATTTCTGATTATAAATTCAGATTTTTTTCTATTTACTAAAATCAATTCTAAATTAAATTTTTGCTACGTAATCGTTTATATCAAATTCTTTTTTCAATTTGTTCAGACTTGCTCTTACAGTAGAATCAATTTGCTTATCGCCTACTCGTAAAATGAAGCCTCCGATTAAATCAGGATTAACTTTATTCTCAATTTTATACGAATAATTCTCACCCATTTTAGCTTTTGCTTTATTGAGTATTTCCTGAATCAACTCATCGTTCAATTCTGAAGCTGAAATAACTTCTGCTGTACGAATATTATTGGAATAGTCATACAACGCATTGAATTGAGTTGCGATTTGTCTCAACAAACCTTCTCTTCTTTGTCCAATGACTAATTTGATGAAATTTTGAGTAGCCGGAGAGAAATTTTTAAATAATTCTTTCGCAATCTCATTCTTTCTTCTTGAATCCAAAACAGGAGAACTTAAAAATTGTGCTAATTCACGACTGTTTTGAATTGAATTTTTCAAATCAATCATTTCCTGGTTGATTTCAGAACTCTTTCCAATTTCGGTAGCGAACTGCATCAATCCTTTTGCATATCGTTTAGCTGCACGGAATCCCACCATTTTAGTTCAGTTTAGCCTGATTAATGATTTCTTTTGCCAAAGCTTCTTGAGCCGGTTTATCGCTCAATTCTTTTTTCAGCACTTTTTCTGCTACATCAATTGACAACTGTGCTACCTGATTTTTCAAGTCGGTCATAGCTGCTGCTTTTTCATTGTTGATGGCAATTTTAGCATTTTCCACCAAACGATCTGCTGCTTGCTGAGCAGTTTCTTTTGCCTGAGCAATAATAGTATCTTTGGCTTCTCTTGCTTCTTTTAAAATTGCGTCGCGTTCAATTTTGGCTTCTTTCAAAATTTTATCATTTTCTGATTTTAAAAGTGCCATTTCCTCACGTGCTTTTTTTGCTTCATTCAAAGCATCTTCGATTGATTTTTCTCTTTCATTTACTGCTCCCAAAATAGGTTTCCACGCAAATTTTTTGAGTAAAAATAAAAACAGCAAAAACAAAATAATTTGCCAAAAAAACAATCCAAATGAAAAATCGCTAAATAACTTCTCCATTATAATTTAATTTATCTTTTTAATTTAAAAAAACTCACTACAACCAACCGTTGACAGTGAGTTTTTATTTTTATCCTTCAGATACCGCAAATAATGCAGCAAATCCGATACCTTCAATCAACGCTGCTGCAATCAACATCGCTGTTTGAATTTTCCCGTAAGCTTCAGGCTGACGTGCAATACCTTCCATTGCTCCTTTACCGATTAAACCGATTCCGATTCCGGCTCCGATTACCGCTAAACCTGCTCCTACAATTCTTGGAATTTCCATAAATATATATTTAAATAATTAAACAATTCTAAATTAATGTGCTTCTTCTGTGTCGTGATGTTCCTCTACTGCGAAACCGAAGTAAAGTGCTGAAAGCATGGTAAATATATAAGCTTGTAACAAAGCAACAAAGAATTCAATAAGAAAAATAGCAAATGACAATCCGAATGAAAGCGTTCCGCCCAACCATGATTTAAAAATGAAAATCATTCCCAATAAACTCATCATTACGATGTGTCCTGCCGTAATATTGGCAAAAAGACGAATCATCAATGAAAAAGGTTTGATGAAAATTCCTAATATTTCAATCGGTATTAATAAAATATACAACGGAATTTTCGCAATCCAAGGCATTGAATTTCCTAATGGATTAAAAATATGTGACCAATAGGTTGATTTTCCGGATACATTTGTAATAATAAATGTCAAAACCGCTAAAGCTGCTGTAACTGTGATATTTCCGGTAACGTTTGCTGCTAATGGCGAAATACCAAAAATGTTCAGAATCCAAATGAAAAAGAAAATCGTCAAAAGGAAACTCATAAATCTTTTGTAATGTTTTTCTCCAATATTAGGAATTGCAATATCATCTTTTACATACAAAACAATTGGTTCTAAAAATCTCCCTAATCCGGAAGGAACTAATGATTTTTTATATCGTTTTGCCATTCCACCGAACATCAACAACATAATTAAACCTGTCAAAATGATATTCGCAACGTTTTTGGTAATAGAAAAATCAAGTGGTTTTTCATTTGTCGGATGATGTTTTTCATCGTAGTTAATCACACCTTCTGCATCTGTTTTATAGATTTTTCCGTGATAAAGTTTATAAAAGTTCCCGTTTCTTTCAACGATTTTTTCTCCTTGCCCGAATTGGGAAGAGCTAAACATAACCAAACCGTTATCAATCAAAATAACCGGAAGAGGAAACCCAATATAAGTATTGTGCTCTTTGTCTGTCAATACATTATAAAAGTGTGAATCCTGTAAATGGTGTGGAATAACTTCATTTATCTCAGCTTTCATTTTACTTTGTTCAGACAATGCTGATTCGCCATTGACAGAAGGTTCAACCGCAAAAGCTATCGAAAAAGCTAAGAATAACAGAATGAATGAAAAAAGTTTACTCATCGGAGCTTTCATTTAACTCAATTTTGAGGTGCAAAAGTAAGGGTTATTTTCTTAATAAAGAAACCTATTTTTCTGCTTTTTATCATCTTTCTAATTTTAAAAGTTTTTGGGCAACAAACCATGTAATTAACACTAAGCAAATAAGATACAATACAATTAATGAAATCCTAAATAGAAATTCACTGTTTTCGGAAAAAGAATCAATAAAAATTTTAGCGGCTAAAAGTTTCACTGCCACTATTACCAAAAAGAAATATCCCAAATGTTCTTTAAAGTTTTTTTCCAATGCCTGAATAGCAAGAGAACTAATGATTAAAACGGAAAAAACAAAGAAATAAATGGAGGAAAAGTAGGGTTTTTGAATTCCTAAAATCCAATTCATCAAAATAAAATGAAGGAAAATTGACAGAAGTAAAAGCCCGACGATGATTCCAAAATTTTTATACGAATTCATTTAACGTTTTTCAATTGCTTTAATACTAAATACAAAGATGCAGCCAAGCCCAACAAGCTTCCCAAAGCAGCAAAATATTTTCTTTCACCTGCGTAATGTTCATCTACCCAACGACCTAACCAAATAAAAACAAACATGACTGCCATCATTTGAAAACCCAAACCGGTTAAATGAACGTATTTTGTCATATTGTTTTTATTCTTTTTTTCGGTCATTTTGTGAATTTATGCGTAAAAGTACAGATTTTAATTACCGGAGCAAATTAATGAATTAATAAATTATACCGGATAAATTTCAACTTCCGTTTTTGTTAATTAAATTTGCAAACATTCACACAAAAAACAACAAAATGAAAATTTGGGACAAAGGTTTCTCTGTAAATGACAAAATCGAAAAATTTACCGTTGGAAAAGACCGTATTTTAGATGTTTATCTTGCAAAATACGATGCGATTGCTTCAAAAGCACAAGCCAATATGCTAACGAAAATGGAAATAATTTCCATGGAAGACAATCAAAAACTACAATCTGCATTGGATGAAATCATCGGACGATGCGATGCCGGAGAATTTGTAATCGATGAAAATTACGAAGATGTTCATTCAAAAATCGAAGCAGAATTAATCGAAAAAACAGGCGATGCAGGAAAAATGATTCATACTGCACGTTCAAGAAATGACCAGGTTTTAGTTGCCATTCAATTATTTTTAAAAGAGTATTTAGGCGACACCAAAGCTAAAATTTTAGAATTAATCGACATTCTTCTTTCTAAATCTGAAGAACACAAAAACAATCTATTACCGGGTTATACACACTTTCAAGCAGCAATGCCAAGCAGTTTTGGGCTTTGGTTTTCTGCTTATGCCGAAAATTTATTGTCAGACTTATATTTTTTAGATGCCGCTTATAAAGTAGCCGACCAAAATCCATTAGGTTCGGGTGCCGGATTTGGAACCAGTTTCAAAATTGACCGCAAAGCTACTACCGAAGAATTAGGATTTTCTGAAATGGCGGTGAGCTCTGTTGGTGCGCAAATGCTAAGAGGAAAAACCGAAAAATCAACCGCAGTTGCTCTTTCTATGTTATCGGGAACTTTATCCAAAATGTCGTATGATTTGGTAATGTACAACAGTCAGGATATGGGATTTGTAAAATTACCCAAAGAAATGACCACCGGCTCATCCATCATGCCACACAAGAAAAATCCGGATGTTTTTGAATTAACTCGGGCACATTGCAACCGATTACAAGCTCTTCCAAATGATATTATTCTTACCATAAACAACTTACCAAGTGGCTATCATCGTGATTTTCAGATATTAAAAGAAATTTTATTCGAACCGATGATTCAATTTAATGATATTTTAGATATACTGATTTTTGCTTTGCCGCAATTGGAAATCAAAGATGATTTTATGAATCAAGAAAAATACGATTCCATTTACACCGTAGAAAATATTAATCATTTATTGCAAACCGGAACTTCTTTCCGGGACGCTTACCGAATAGTGGGAATTTCTGTTGATGAAGGAACTTACATTCCGCACAAAGAATTCAAAACTTCTCATTTGGGAAGTGTTCACAACTTAGGTTTGGAAGAGATTAAAGAAAAATTAAAACGATATAAAGCCTAATTTTAAAATAAATTACTGACAATTAACTACTTGAAATAAATTAATAATAAAAATATTTTATTAAATTCAAATCAAAATCTATCTTTTGCTTGAATTATTTTATGAATAAAGCAGAAAGCCCGAAACTCATTTTGGGCTTTTTTCTTTAAAATTCAACTCTAAATAAATTTATCACAATAGCAAAAATACAATCAAAATCAATGAGGATTGGATTAGCGTTTATTTTATGATACACAGCTTTTGGTGATTTTAGAAAATATTTCTTTCATCCGGCTCAACATTCAACTAAATTTATAAATTTGTGAGTTTGACTCACAGAAAACGAGTAAGAAATATAAATCTTAAAAACACATCAAATGACAGAGAATAAAAAATCGTTTATCCAGACCATTGGTTCACTAAACAAGAATTTTTGGTTAGCAAGTATCATGGAGCTTTTTGAAAGATGGGCGTGGTATGGAATTTATGGACTTTTTAGTATTTATTTAGTGGGCTCTACCGACCAAGGCGGACTTGGATTCGATCATGTACAAAAAGGAAAAATCATGGGAAATATAGTGGCGATTTTATATTTACTGCCACTGTTCTTTGGTGTAATTGCAGACCGAATAGGATATAAACTTTCACTTACTATTTCTTATTTAATAATGGTTATAGGCTATTATATGTTGGGTGAAGTGAACTCATATAACAGCGTTTATTTTGTCTTTTTATTAGTTGCAATTGGTGCAGCATTTTTCAAACCCGTAGCTTCAGCAATTGTCGCCCGAAATACAGACGAAACAACAGGGACACTCGGATTTGGGATTTTTTATGTAATGGTCAATATAGGCGGATTTATTGGTCCTTTTCTATCTTCTTCTCTTAGAAATTCCATGGGTTGGAAAATCATTTTTATTCAGGCAGCCGTAGTAATTGCAATTAACCTGTTTATTTTATTGTTCTTTTTCAAAGAACCCAAAGTAGAAAAACCCAAAGACAGTATTGGCAAAGCTATAAAAGATTCTTTAATGGGGATTTTTGAGGCATTAAAAGACGTTCGTTTAGGCATTTTATTATTATTGATGGTTGGATTTTGGACGATGTTCAATCAATTATTCAATACACTTCCAAACTTTATTGAGGATTGGATAGATTCGTCTGCAATTACCAATTGGTTAAATGAAAATATTCCTTTTTTAGGTAAATTACTTTCTTTAAACGGTCAAATTAAACCGGAGATGTTTACCCAAATCGATGCTCTGATGATTGTTTGTTGTCAAGTATTTGTTTCTTATTTCGTAACTAAAATGCGCCATATAAGTGCTGTTATTCGTGGAGCAATCATCGCAACAATCGGTATCGGATTGACTTTTTATTCAGGAAATGTTTGGTTTACCATTGTAGGAACTATGATTTTCGCAATTGGAGAAATGATGTCCAGCCCAACAGTTTCTTCTTTTATCGCTTTGATTACACCAAAAGGAAAAGAAGGTTTATATCAAGGAACTTACTTTTTGCCGGTGGCAGCAAGTTATTTTGTAACGAGTTTTATTTCAGGAAATTTATACCAATCTTGGTCGGATAAACTTTCTATTTTACAAAAAGAAATGAAAGGAAGAGGAATTGAAATGCCGGAAGTAGTTTCTCCCGAAAGATTTATTGAATCTGGTTCCAAAGCACTAAATATGCCATTGACCGAGTTTGAAAATAAATTTGGAATGAAAGCTGAAAAGATTAATTGGGATGAAGTACGAAATTCTTTCCACGAATTTGCAAATTCCAAAGGAACTGATGTTTCGGAAGTCCCGGTTGCTTTTTCCAAAAATGAATATTTCACTTTGGCAGAACAAAAATTAAGTATGGGACATTGGGAAATGACTAATATGCTATGGGAAACCTATAATCCAAATAAAATCTGGTATGTGATTGTAGGAATTGGATTGTTCTCAATTATTACACTTAGTATTTACGACAGAATTGTTATTCGTCCAAGAGAAAGAAGGAAGGGTTAAAACTGTTCCTTATCTGAAGGTAAAAAACCAAAATGCTTTTTAAATACTTTGCTGAAATAAGCCGGGTCACTGAAGCCGGATTTCCAAGAAGCTTCTGAAACCGAATAACCATCGCGCAGTAAATCCAAAGCATAATTAAGATGAATGTTTTTGATGAAGTTAGCCGGTGTTACTCCAATTAAGACTTTTAACTTTCGGGTAAGCTGGCTATTGCTCAGACCAATTTCACTGGAAAGAAAACTCACATCAATCTCATTTTCAATGTGTTCTCTTACAATTCTGTCTAATTTTTCAATAAAATTCCGATCAATTAAATTTAGTTTCTCGGTTTCTTCCTCTTTTGGCAGATAAGGATTCTGGTTGAATTTTTTACGAAGATTTTCTTGTTGCTTCAATCGGTTTTTAATGCGCAATTCCAATTCTGAAATCGAAAAAGGTTTAACCAGATAATCATCTGCACCCACAGTTAAACCTTCAATTACGTCAGTTTGCTCCACTTTTGCTGTCAATAATAAAATGGGAATATGACTTGTAATTTCGTTTTCTTTAATCGTTTTAGTCAATTGGAAACCATTAATTTCGGGCATCATCACATCACTAATAATAATTTCCGGTACATGGGCAATTGCCATTTCAATTCCTGTTTTTCCATTTTCGGCTTCCAAAAACCGAAAATCATCTCCCAAATTTTCTACGATGAATTTTCGCAATTCCCGTTGGTCTTCCACAACTAAAATCAAGGTTTTTTCTTCCTCTTTTTCATTTTGTGAATTTTCTTTCGGATTTTCCGAAGAAAGAATAAGTTCCGGTGAATTTTCTCGGGAATTTGCTGTAATTTTTCCTTCTGCTAAACTAACGGTAAATGTACAGCCGCCTTCCGGATTATT